>CAYMSG010000151.1:0-8079 GCA_964392955.1 uncultured Chitinophagaceae bacterium
CATAAAACCCAGATCGGCCAGTTTGCTGATCTGTTCTTTGGGAAATTTCTGTAATTCGTCCCGCTCAATTACACCGGGCAAGCATTCGTTTTGGGCAAAATCCCGTGCCGCTTTCTGAATCATCAACTGCTCTTCTGTGAATTCAAAATGCATAAATAAAAAATTTTGCGGCAAAGATAAGGGGATACTAACAGTTGACAGTATTCGGTGTAATTTGCAACTATTAAATACCAACTTGAGGGTATTTGTATCTTTGAGAAGCTTTGTAACTTTCAACCCAAAAATAACCCACGGCATGAAAGCAATTGGTCTTTTTACACTCTTTCTGTTTGCGTTCGGTTCACAATCCACAGCCCAAAGTTGCCTCAGCGGCAATTGCAGTTCCGGTTTCGGAAAATTCAAATACGATAATGGCGATATCTACGAAGGCGAGTTTTACGATGATAAACGGGAGGGCTTTGGTGTGTACACCTGGAAAACCGGAGAAAAATTTATAGGCGAAAGTCTTGGTAATGTGTTTAGCGGTTTTGGCGTGATGGAGTTTCGGGATGGCACAAAATACATCGGCGATTTTAAGAATGGCGAGTTTGATGGTGAAGGAGAAAAAACTTATACCAACGGCACCAAGCAAACCGGCATTTTTGAAAAAGGAAAATACCTCGGCAAAATCTCCTATTACGGAAAGGCAGTTGGTACCACCGGTTGCTTAAACGGAGATTGCGACGAAGGCTATGGTATGAAATATTACAGCGGTAACGATCGCTATTTTGGTTACTTCAAAAATGGAAAGCGTGATGGTTATGGTGCTTATTATTGGGATGATGGCACACGCTGGGTAGGTCAATTTCAACAAAACCTGTTAACCGGTTACGGCACATACTTTTTTATAACGGGTGAAAAATATGTTGGTTATTTCATTGATAGTAAACGAAATGGCTGGGGCATCAACTACGATCCAACGACCGGCGTAAAAAAGATCGGCTTCTGGAAAGACAATACACTCATTACCCCCAAAAGCTCGATGGGCAAAGATGGAAATACCACCGGCTGCATCAGCGGCGATTGTAAAAACGGGTACGGTAAATATGTGTACAACAACGGGTATTACGAAGGGTATTTTAAAAATGGGTACCGCAACGGAGAAGGCAAATACTATTTCGACATTGGCGATTTTTATGCCGGCAACTTTACCGATAATAAATTCAATGGCAAGGGTACGTATTACTATACGAATGGAGAACGTTACACCGGCGAATGGAAAGACCAACGTACCCATGGAAAAGGCGAACTGGTTCAATTCGACGGCACGTTGAAGATCGGTTACTGGCACGAAGGAAAATACCAGGATAAAACGACCAAGCCTCCCGGTTACGATGCATGGGTGAGGAATAATTATGATGCCGGTACTACCACATCGGGCACTATTGCATCCAACACAAATACAAAACCCAACAATACAACCACCAGCAATACCAACAAACCGAATAACACCACGAAACCCAATACTACACCTGTAACAAATAATAACACAAAAACAAATAACAATACGGTTGTAAACAACAACAATAAACCAACCAACACAACCAATACCAACACTGGAAGCCCTAATGACTTCCTGGATAAAGTAAGTATCAGGAAGGGATTGGCCCTTGTGATCGGTAATTCAAAATATAGTTATTTCGGAAAACTGAGTAATCCCGGCAACGATGTAGTGTCAGTAACAAATGCATTACGCAGCAGTGGGTTTGATGTAATTGTGTTGAACGATGGCGACCGCAGTAAGATGGTGGAAAAACTGCGGGAATTTGCAGAGCGGCTGAAGGGTTATGAAATGGGGTTGTTCTATTATTCCGGACACGGTGTTAAAAACGGATCTGAAAATTACATGGTGCCGGTTGATGCAAATATGAGAAACCCGGAAGATGTACCGCTAAGCTGTCTTGGTTTATCCAATGTACTTACACGTATGGCATTAGCCGGAACGAAAATGAATATTGTAATACTGGATGCCTGTCGTACACCTTTCAAAGAAGGTAAAGGATCAACTGATGAATATGATCCCACGCCAAGCCTTAACAGCAAATCAAGACCCGATGAAACAGGCATTTACTTTGCAACATCCGATGGTACCCCTGCTTCCGATGGTGTACCCGGCACAAATGGTATTTACACAGGTGAGCTGGTGAAATATTTAAAGTACATGTGCCAGGATATTAAGATCGAAGACATCTTTAAGCGTGTGGCACGGGAAGTAAAATCAAAATCAAATAAAGTACAGGTGCCCGAAGCCAACAGCAATATCACCAAAGATTTTTATTATCAGTGTAAGCAGTAAAGTCAGCAGTTGATAGACGGGAAGTCAGAAAGACGGTTTTAAACAACGCAGTCTTTCTGACTTCTGCTTTTCTAAGACCTCTCTTTCGCTTTTCGCAACAAGTATTAATTTTACTTATGTCACAAAATAAACTTGATGCAGATTACTGGAGCAACCGTTATCAACAACAACAAACCGGTTGGGATATTGGCTATGGCTCCACTCCTCTTGTTGAGTATTTGCAAACAATTACCGACAAAACCATTTCTGTTCTTATTCCCGGCTGTGGTAATGCCTATGAAGCTGAGTGGCTCCTGCAACATGGTTTTACGAATGTAACGGTGCTGGATATTTCACCTGTGCTTACAGCTGCATTACAGGAACGATTTAAAGGACAGCCTATTAAAGTTATTACAGGCGACTTTTTTGAACACGAAGGACAGTATGATCTTATTCTTGAGCAAACCTTCTTTTGTGCGCTCGATCCATCTCTGCGCAGCAGTTATGTAGAACATATGCATCAACTGCTGAAACCCGGCGGAAGATTGGTTGGTGTGTTATTCAATCGGGAATTTGAAGGAGGTCCACCCTTTGGCGGAATGCAAGAAGAATATAAGCATTTATTCAGCAAACACCTGCACATAAAAAAGATGGAGCTGTGTTACAACTCCATCCCGCCCCGTAAAGGGTCTGAATTATTTTTTATTGCTGAAAAGAATTAACCTCTTCCCATCTGACGCAGATACGCCACATGCGATGCAATGGCCATGCGCATTTTCGGATACTCAATGTATTCTACATTAAACTCCTGGCAGGTTTGTTTAATGATGCGGCTGATAGCCGGATAATGCACGTGAGAAATTTTCGGGAATAAATGATGTTCCACCTGGAAATTCAACCCGCCCACCAGCATTGAGATCAACTTATTTCGAGTTGCAAAGTTTGCTGTTGTTTTCAGTTGATGAATCGCCCACTCATCTGCAAGGCGACCATCTTCTTCACTTGGCATCGGGAAATGCGTATGCTCAACGGTATGCGCCAATTGAAACACAATACTGATCACCACACCCGCAAACAAAGTGGTTACCAAAAACCCAACCAGCCAAGGAACAAACCCTGCCACATAAATTGGCAAACCAACAAAGATGAACAGATGCAATGCTTTAAAGGCCCAGAACACAACATGATCTTTCACTTCCATTTTCTTTAATGGCATGTTACCGATGCGTTGCTTAAAATATTTCTGATAATCCATTACAAAAATCCAGAGAATATAAAGCAATGAATACAGGAACCAGAAATAGTAATGCTGGTATTTGTGCAGCTTGTATTTTTTCTGTGTGCTGCTCATGCGTAACCAGGGCTGGATATCAATATCATCATCTACCCCGTCAATATTGGTATAGGCATGATGAATAATGTTGTGTTTGAAATTCCACATAAAGCTGCTGCCGCCCAACATATTCAATGAAAAGGCAGCCATTGTGTTGACCACTTTGTTGGTGCTGAAACTGCCATGTGCACCATCGTGCATTACGTTAAAACCAATGGCGGCGATCAATCCGCCTAAGATCAACGATTCCACAATACCCAGCCATAAAACCGGTGTGAAGAAAACCAAATGAACATACACTGCTACCAACGCAACACCAAATGCAATTGCCTTGAAATAGAGATTAAAATTTCCGGTTGGCTTTTTTCGTTGTTCTTCGAAGTAAGAATTGACCCTTCTCTTTAATTCTGTATGGAAGGATTGTGCTGTTGAAGCAAATTTCGGAGTGCTCATGTACTAAAAAAATAATTGGGCGAAGATAATACATCTCAGCCGTTTATCCGATAAACTGTGGAAGAATGACAACGGATTAACAGTTCGCCCTACAAACAAACATTAGGTGCTCACCTGTATAATTGCATCGAACGTGCTGATACCTATGCGTTTCTCAGTAATGTATCCTTCGCCATATTCCACACCAATGCGTTTGCCAAACATTTTATGACGTGAAATAATGGTATCAAAATAAGCGGGTGTGGAAATATAGGTTTGTGGTTCAGCATCGCCGCTGGCGGTGGTTTGTGCGTTGAATTGTGTGCCGTATGCTTTAATGCTTTCCACTTTACGATCAAACACGGAACTGATGTCAAAAATAAAATCGGGTTCGGCATAACGGTCCTGGATATAATGAAATACATATTTTGGTCGCCATGCCTGCTGCGGTTCACCAGCAAAGGTTGTTTCGATTTTACGAAGACCTGATAAAAAACTTGCATCTGACACCAACTTCGAAGAACGGCCATGATCGGGATGGCGATCGACCATTGCATTACAGATCACAATCTCCGGTTGGTACTGACGGATCTTTTGAATGATCTGTAGTTGGTGTGCTTCATCGTTCTGAAAAAAGCCATCACGCATGCCTAAATTTTCACGTACATGCACACCCATGATCTTTGCAGCAAGTGCGGCTTCTTCTTTTCTTGTTTCGGCTGTTCCCCTGGTGCCCAGCTCTCCACGTGTAAGATCGATTACACCCACTTTTTTCCCATTGTTGATCTCTACCATCAATGTTCCGGCACAACTTAACTCCACATCATCTGGATGAACGCCAAAGGCCAGTATATCTAATTTCATGCTTTAAAATTTGGAGTGTGAAAGTAGGAAATAAGGAGAGAACAACAAGAGATGGAAATACTGAACAAAGACGTTAACGACTTCTTGAAGGTGGTGCAACGTTCGAATAGGATGGCACACCCAAATACATCCGGTCGTATTCCTGTACAATTGCTTCGATTTGCTTATCAAATTTATCATCGTTGGGATCCCAGCCTTGCTTTAAACTGCTGCCTACCACAAACATCAGGGTTTGATAAAAGCCGGCCGTAAAGCCACCCTTCATTTCCCGCACAATTTCAAAACAATTCTCACCGGTTTGGCGGTGGATCAACTTCATCAAGACTTTGCCCTGGTAAATAGACAGATCGGTTACTTTACTGGTAAACGCAGCACGTAATTCTTTTTCTCTTGATTTGATGTATTTCTTTCGCTCAGCTTTGCCTTTGATGTGTTCCAGGTGTTTGTTTACATCACTCATCACCACACCGGCCGAACGGGCATAGGGATAGGTCAAATAAACGGCGTTGCGGAGCCTCGTCCAGTTGGCCCAGTATTTATCGGCATCTTTAGGATTTCCGCCCCATACAAACACTTCGCCGAGTTCCCGTCCGCCGATCATTTCTCCATTTATGATCATGGCTTTTACAAAAATGGTATCGTTTACACCATACACAATATCCATCGCCTGTTTTGTTGGAAGTGAATCGGGATGTGCCGGTAAAGGAGCGCCCTGTGCAAATAAGCTTTTGCTGCTCAGCAGCAGCAAACCCATGAGTACAGATGTGTATGATATTCGTATCCGGCGATTCATTGACAATGTAAATTACGCTTTCTTGCCTGTTAATACAACAGACAGGAAGAAGGTAACCAACGCTGCCTTGTGAAGATTATCTTAAAAAAGCTGCTAGCCGTTCGCTGCCAGCTGCCAGCAAATACAGGCATTCGCAACTGTAAGGATACAAAAGACTACTGCCCTACAACCATATTTTAAGAATAATAGCCATTCCCTTTTTTGTTGAATTTGGGATGGATCTTCACTAATTCGGTACGTATATTTAGATGAAGCAGTTAACTTTAATATCAACTAAGTTGAACTTAAAAAATCTATTTGCAAAGCTATTTTCTTTAAAACGACCCGATCCTCAGCTCAACAACCTGACCTCGGGAAAGACGTTTGATGAGAAATTGAATGATATCGGCTTTTTTCAATACGACGATGAAGGCTTCACCATCAACTATGAGGATTTTTCAAAACAACTGAAATGGGATGAAATAACAGAAATAAACGTTTACAAAGCTGATTTAATGACAATTGACCGAATAGAAATGGAAATTGTTTATAACGACAAAATGTTCATTATAAGTGAGGATTTGCCCGGCTGGTATCAATTTGTAATTAAAACAAAAAGCATCTTCCCTACAATTCCAAAGGACTGGGACATAGAAATTGTTCAACCGCCTTTTGCAACAAATTACAGAACCATTTACAGCAAGGGATAACAAAGCTTTACTAGAATGGTATAAAAAGCTGAAGAAAAAAGCTGCTAGCTTAGCTGTCAGCAAATACAAGAGGTATCTGGTGTCAGGACGTCGCAGACGTCAGACACCTTGCAATTTTGTTTACCACGAATTACACAAATCTGTACGAATCAGCTCAACTCCATCAAACCTTCTTCAACTCCGACTTTCTGTTCTTCTGAATATGATTCCAGGTTGCCAACAGAAATCCGATGGTCATAACAATAATACCCAACCACAACACATTAATGGCCGGGAACTGGTATGCTTTTAACGTAACGTACTCCAGCACCGAATTGCTTTCCTTTACTCCAAGATTAATACCATCCTGATCGGCACCGGTAAATGCAAGAATGAGACTTTGTGAAATCACCGTATCAGCAACCGGGCGGATATTATTGCCGCTTAACACAAGTAACGGCTCAGCTGAATATTTACTGCTGTCTTTTGCATACACCGTAATCTTCGCTGCAAAAACAGAATCGGTCGGTTGATACGAAACATTTTTTCGTTTAATTGTTCGCCCTACTTCATCCAGCACCAGGAAACCCTGCGAATAAAAAACGGTATCACCCGGTTTCAGTTTATTATCTTTAAACGAAGAAGTGTCTTTATTCTTATCAGGATTTGGAAGCGACGTGATATACGTAAACACATCCTTGTGAATGTAATGCTTACTGTCCGGGTTTGCCATGATGCCTTCGTTGCCTTTGAAGTTTACAAACGCATCCGGATACAGTGTAAATCCTTCGTCTTTGTTTTTATACTGAAAGCGAATTTTGAAATATTGTTTGGGATCAGAGGGATGCGTGGAATCGCCGAGGTAAGTTACCATGTATGTTCCCATATCAGTAGCAATTCCCTTCACCAGTGTAAGATTCTCAGCCGGATTTTCCTGGCTTTGTTCTCCAAAGTTGACCATGATACCACTGGTGTTCCAGCTGAGCACTTCTTTTTTCGAAGCAGAAACCAAAATACCTAACAAGGTTAAACCAAATCCAACGTGTGCAATGGAGGCACCGGCTTTGATCATTTTTCCTTTGATACCGGTAACGATGTACATACCGTTTGCAACCACTGCATACACCGCTGCAAAAATGCTGAGGTGAATTGCAGCCAGGTAACCAATGCCGTACTTCGTATAATTGATATCGCCGAAAATGCTGATGCTGAGCGAAGCGATCAATGCAATCAATGTTGGCAGCCAGATAGATTTGATAAACGCTGCACGGGTTGTTTGTTTGTACTTCAGGTACTGACCGATGGAAGTAAGTATACCAATTACAAACGAAAACAGGATGAGTACTTTATTATATGAGTATTCAATATCCTGTGCCGGCGCATACTTGGTACCAAATATTTTATTGATTACCGGCAATGAAGTTTTGCCGATGATGAAGACCGCAGAGATAAAAAACAACAATGAACCAACAAACAACCAAAACTCACGGGAACTGATGGCTTCTTCTTTTACAATGGTGGGGATCTGCTTGTAACGCAGGCCAAACAGCAGCAACGAAGGCACAACAAAGATCAACAGGAAGGTCAGCAATTGTGCATTCATTCCCAGATCGGTGAAGGCGTGTACGCTAGTATCACCCAAAATACCACTGCGTGTTAAGAAGGTGGAATAAAT
>CAYMSG010000152.1:0-8046 GCA_964392955.1 uncultured Chitinophagaceae bacterium
GTTACCGGCCGACAGTACATTTATTCTTTCGTTCCCCATTACATTACAATGGAAACCCGAACAAAAGAATATTCCTTATAAACTCACGGTTCATTACAGACAGCTTACGATCGATACTGTTCTTCGTGCAAGAACTACATTTTCGTTGCCAGACAGTATTGCACCGGATAGTACTGCTGCGTTGTTAAGCTGGGTAGCCGTACCATCAGACAGTAAAACAACCCCTGCTTTTTTTCTTGCCATCATTCCTGCCCTGGTTGATATTGATATTATTGAGCAGCAGTTAAAACAACTTCGGCTGGCTTACAGCAAACAACCCGACATGCTGCGGCTCATGGAAAAAGATTTATTCGAACGTTGGATGGAGCTTTATCAGTTGCAGCCGCCAAAGAAAGAGTTACCGACGCAATAAAAATGTAAGTGGTATCTGCAGGCGTTTGCGCCATGCATTTTCAGAGTGATCTTCGCCCGGAAATTCCCTGGTGATCCAGTTGCGTTTACCGTATCCTTTTTTCTTCATCACTTTATCAGCCTGTAGCTGAAACGGTTTGTATAACGAATCAAGGGTGCTGGTACCGTAATCAAAATAAATTCTGTGTGTTTTCGGATCAGGTAAATGAAGTTTTAAATAGTTGATGAAGGCCGCCGGTATGGGATTATTGTCAATAGTAAAAATGCCAGGCCAATGTGTAGATAAACAGGCGGCAGCACCAAATACTGCAGGGTATTCACAAATAGCATACATCGAAATCAGCCCTCCCATACTCGATCCTGCAATAAATGTATTTGCCCGATCGGTTGCTACAGAAAATGTGCTGTCAATAAACGGCTTCAGCTCTGTAACAAGAAATTTCAAATACGCATCCGACCGTACAGGAACAGGAAAAAGAGCATGATCAGCTCCTCTTGTTGCAGTATAAATTGAATCCTGCTGTTGTTTGGAAAGTGACAGAAAAGGTTTTTGTGGAAAATAATCGGGATGGCGGTAAGCACCTGTATTCCAAACACCCACTACAATGCAGTCACGTATCTTTTTTTGTTGCAGCAGTAAACTCATCGTTTCATCCACCCCCCACTCCTGTTTGTTCCAGGTACTGTTTGCATCAAACAACATTTGCCCGTCGTGCATATACAGTACGCTGTATTTCTTTGCTGTTGAATAGCCGGTCGGCAGCCATACATCTACATTTCGTGCCTGTACATAGGCAGATGGAAAAGCTGTAACCCTTTGCAAGGTTCCGTCGCTTACAAATGGCAAAGACTCCTGTGCCTTTACGTTTACTGACAATGATAAAAGAAAGAAGAACAGCAGCTTTTTTTGCATGAAATAAATGTACTTACTTCATCGCATTTGAAAAACAGAAATGCAATCGATCCATCAAAAGCCGACCAAGGCTTTAGTTTGAATGATTGAGCATATCGCCGAGAATGGAAGATATTTTTTCGAAGTCGGCACTTTTGTCCAGAAAATGTTCTGCCCCTAATTCAAGGCATTTTTTACGGTAACTGTCGAATGCATGATTGGTGATCATAATTACCCGGCAGTCTTTCTTTTCTCTTTTGATGTAGTTGAGAATATCTATTCCGCTTTTGCCCGGCAAATTGATGTCGAGCATGGCCACATGTGGATTCAATTGATCTATGAGAACCGTTGCTTCATCGTAGCTGCCAGCCGTATGAAAGTGTGCCGCATTAAAATCCTCCGAGAGGATAGAGACTATCCGCTCAACGTAGCTAACATTATCGTCAACGATCAGGATCAAATGTTTCAATGTGAGTTAATTGTGTAGCAAATTAAACTGATTAAATCCGGCAGCGTATAGGACTTTTCACATTCTACTTGTAGAACAATTAACTGTCCACCGTAGTAATCCAACTACAAAGCATGCTGCTACAGGCTAAATCAGCTTTTTTTCGAGGGCATAGCGGGTAAGATCGGCATTTGACTTCATGCCCATTTTTTCGAGTACACGTGAGCGGTAGGTACTCACTGTTGTTACACTGAGTGCAAACTGGTTGGCAATTTCGCTTACGGCTTTTCCGCTTGCCAGCATTTTAAATACATCAAATTCCCGGTCGGAAAGTTTTTCGTGGAGTTGATCGGTAGTATCTACTTCAAATGCTTTGGCTAATTTCTCAGCGATGGTGGGTGTAATAAATTTTTTTCCGAGCTGAACTGTCTGGATGGCTTTTACAATATCATCATGAATGGTTTCTTTACCCAAATAACCGGCAGCACCTGCTTTGAGTACACGCAATGCATACTGATCTTCGGGATACATACTCATGATAAGAACCGGTAATTTGGGAGCGATCTGTTTGATCTGCGACAAAGCATCTAACCCACTGCGACCGGGCATACTGATATCACATATCACCACATCCCACTCCTGCTGTATGATCTTATTCACCAAACTTTCAGCATCGCCGGCTTCTGCAATTTCAGCCGACGGGTATTCTTCCAGCAAGAGCAAACGAAGTCCTCTTCTAACAATGGCATGATCGTCTGCAATTAAAATTCGTTTCATAAGCAACTTTCAACGTTGTGAACATAGATTTAATGTAATGGAACCTTCACTCTCACTTTTGTTCCGTTTTTCGGTTCGCTTTCAATCATAAACTCTCCTCTCATCATCAAGGCTCGTTCTTTCATACCCAATATACCGAGTGTTTTTGGATGAGGCGATTGTTTTTTATCAAAGCCATCACCATCATCCTCAATGTACAAAATAAATTCTTTCTGATTATTTTCCAAATGTATAACTATTTGACTTGCATTTGCATGTCGTGCAATATTGGTAAGAGATTCCTGGAAAATCCGAAACAATCCGATGGCATGTTCACCCGGTATTTGTAAATCCTTCCCGATGTTAAGTTTTACCGGAATACCGGTACGTTTACTAAACAATTCGGCCTGCCATTCAATGGTTGCAATCAACCCAATATCATCGAGTAAACTGGGACGTAATTCGGTGGAGATGCGTCGAACCGATGCAACAGTGCCATCCAAAATTTCAAGCAGTTCATCCATTTTAGGAGGTACAGCAGCAGTATCACCGCTATTGATCTTTTTCTTCATCCATGAAATATCCATTTTCATAACTGTTAACTGCTGGCCCAATTCATCGTGTATTTCACGGGCAATGTGCGTACGTTCCTCTTCCCGTATGTTTTGCAGGTGTGCGGTTAACCGGCGTATTTGTTCGTACGACTCCTGCACTTCGGCTTCAGCACGCTTTCGTTCTGTTATATCACGTATAATGGTGTTGGTGCGTATTTCACCGTTTGCACTAATAAACTTTACTGATGCAACTTCAGCAAAGAAAACTGATCCATCTTTCCGAAAATGCCGGAGTTCTGCTTTTGCTTTGCCATTGCGGTTCCGTTCTTCAAAAAATACTGCCCAGTTCATATCACTCTCATCAAGAATTCCTTGTCGCCCAAGTGTACAAATTTCTTCCTCCGTCATTCCAAAAATGTCACAGGCGGCCGGATTGGCTGCATAAATATCTCCTTCTCCATTGGTAAGTAAAATACCATCTAAACTATTTTCAAAAAACAACCGGTATTTTTCTTCGCTTGCATGCAATTCGAGTAATGCATTTTTTCTTGTACTGATATCACGCAGATAAACAGACAGACCCGAAGCAGATGGATAGATATTTAACTCAAACCACCTTCCGAACTTTTCTAACCAGGCTTCGAGGTACACATACTCTCGTGTTTCAAAAGCATCCCGTATCGCCACAGCCGCTTCACTTTGCTGATCAGCAAATAAATCATGCACTTCTGTTCCCAATAGTTTTTTCTGCTCATCCTTCGCAAACAGCAATTCGGCTTTTTTATTAGCGTATACGATCTGGTACTGATTATCGACTCCTAAAAATGCATCGGAGATCCGTTCAAACACAGCTCGCAGTTCAGTTGTTTTTTCGGATACCTGTTGCTCCAGTTGCTGATTAAATTCACGCAGTTGCTGCTCCAGTTGCCGGCGTTGGGAAATATCCCGATGCACGGCAACATAGCCGGCCGTGTTGCCCAGTTTATCTTTCAGTACTGTAACAGACGCTTGTACATAAATTGGTTCATTAAATTTATTGTAGAACACATATTCGGCACTGTAATAACCTTTCGCAATTAAATCGGCCAGCAGTTGTTTTGATGTTTCAGGATCGAGATCACTTTTCAGAAAGGAACCAAGAGGCTTGCCCAAAATTTCTTCTTTTTTGTATCCATAAATTGTTTCGGCGCCTTTGTTCCAGCTTTTGATATTCAGATTTGCATCTGTAGAAAGAATGGCATCGCTGGTTTGCTCTACCAGGTTGGCCAAATAATTGTTCTCTGTAATAATTTCTTCCTGGCTGTGTTCCCGCCGGTTGAGTAACAATGTATTCATCCAGATGAGTGCAAGAAAAAACAGGATCATACTGGTAACAAATAAAGCCGAACCAAACTCCAGGTTATACATACCGGAGCGCTGGCCCCATAAGCGAAATAAACCGATGACAACAGGCAATACAAAAGCAGGTATCAATAAACGCCATGCCACAAAGCTGCCACTGTAAACGCTTGTAAATTGATGCATGATTCCTTTCTCCGGCTCCGAAAAAAACAGTGCAAGAGACAACATCAAAAAACAAACAGCCGTATGAATGGCCATGGGTATATAGTTCTGTACTTCATAAAACTCCTCGGCACCAAATAAGTAACCCAGTATCGAGAATACTCCTATCAGCAACAGCACAACATTCGCAAGCTGCGATGACAGAATTGACCAACGGCTGTGGCTACCGGTTAGCAGAACAGCACCAGCACTTATAAAAAAACAAAAAGCAGTATTAGGTGCCATGTTATTACTAAACCCCCCGGTTGTATCTGCATTTACTTTTTGGGTGAACAACAGTTTATCGAGCACATAATCTGATTGCATGATTAATGCAATCATTTTCCAGGCAGCAATAAACATGACTGTTATGCAAACAAGAATTGAAATCCGTAGAACAGTTTGATTCGACCGATACCGTTGCTTGCTGATAAAAGCAAATCCAAGCAGCAGAAAACAAGTGGCTGTAAGCGGATTCATGGCTACAAACCCTTTCGATGGATGTTGCAGTATTTCAATGGAAAAAGTCCATCCTGTCAGTACAAGTGTGGCAATGCCAATAATTGCAAGCAACAACAGCTGCGATTGTTGAACCAGTTTTTGTTGCAATGGAATGTCGGGGGTAAATCGAATCATTTGACAGATAATTTTTTCGGGGTTGGCATTTTTTCAATTGTCTGTACGGCTTTAGAAATATGTTTCGTTTCCATCAATAAATATCACTTGATTCATCCTGCAGCAACGGTACATTTACCTCTACCTTCATGCCTTTGTCGGGGTTGCGTCGTATCCTGAATTTTCCTCCCATCATCACAGTACGTTCCTGCATACCTAACACGCCCAATGTTTTTTTACGTCCAATGGATGTAACATCAAATCCCTTCCCATTATCAGTAATCGTCATTGAAATTGTAGCTTCATCAATAAAGAGTTCTACCACTACTTCTGTTGCATCTGCATGACGGGCAATATTGGTTACACTTTCCTGGTAAATACGAAACAATCCTGTACCAAGCGGTTGTGGAATTTGAACAGATGACTCGGTGGTAATGAAATCGGTTTTTATACCTGATCGTTTTCCAAATTCGACCAAGTGCCATTCAATGGCTGCAGCTAATCCCAGGTCATCCAATAATCCGGGACGCAGATCGGATGAAATACGACGTACCGAATTTACGGTATCGTTCAACATCTGTACAATTTCTTCGGTTTTTTCAACCAAAGCAGGTTGATCAAGTGCTTTGATTTTTTTACTCAACCAGGAAATATCCATTTTCAATACCGTTAACTGCTGGCCCAGTTCGTCATGTATTTCACGTGCAATATGAATCCGCTCTTCTTCCCGTGCATTTTGCAGATGCGACGTTAGTTTACGTATGGCCTTGTATGAATTATTGATCTCCTCTTCTGCTTTTTTCCGTTCGGTTATATTTCGCATGAATGCAAGAAATCGACCATCTGATAAAAATTTTGCATTGATCTCAATATCGATGGTTGTTCCATCTTTTCTCCGGAGTTTCCGTTCGCTGCGTGCCCCCTGTTCGTTTTTCATTGCTTCAAACTGAAACGGATTTGTTTTCAGTTCTTCTGCATCGGCCAGATCATAAATGGTCATCGTTGCCAGCTCTTCACGACTGTACTGCGAAAGTTGTGAAGCAGCCGTATTAACAACTATAAATTTACCAGTGTGATCAGCAATAAAAATACCATCGTTCGCCTGCTCCACAAGTGTGCGATATTTTTCTTCGCTTTGTTGCAGTGCCTTCTCTGCTTTCTTCCGTTCAGTTATATTCATCATGCTGCCCATCATACGGATGGGTTTTCCTTCTTCGTCCCGGACAATATAAGTGCGGTCATAAATATCAATGATTTCTCCATTGCCTTTTACAAAACGGTATTCGGTTACCCAGGTATTTCGTTTTGATTTTAACGTTGCTTCCAGGCTTTTCAATACTTTCACTCTGTCATCAGGATAAATATGATTGGCCCATGTATCGTAACTGGGCACAGGATCTTTCATGGTTAGTCCATACAACAGGTAATTCATTTCATTGCCCCACGACTCGTTGGTAACAAGATCATTTTCCCATACAGCATCGTTGGTGGTTTTTGCAATGAGCTCAAATCGCTCGTTGGAATGTTTGATGGCTTCATCGGCCTGCTTTTGTGCTGTAACATCCATCATACTGCCCAGCATACGCACCGGGTTACCTTGTTCATCCCGTTCAATATAACATCGGTCAAAAATATGCTTGTAACTTCCGTTCGATTGAAACCGGTATTCAGAAATAAACACATTGGTATTGGATGCCAGTGCATCTTCCTGCATTTGTAAAATTGACTGGCGGTCCTCCGGATGCAATCGTTCTAACCACTCCTGCTTACTCGGCACTGGATCGCTGATTGCTAATCCGTATAACTGTTGGTGCATTTCATTACTCCACAGCTTACCGGTTTTCAGATCCCACTCCCATACCGCATCATTGGTTGTACTTGTAATGCGTAAAAAGCGTTCGTTTGAATGTTTGAGATCTGCTTCCGCCTTTAGCCGTTCGGTTACATCACGTACATAAGTGCATAAAAAAAAGTCGTCGCCGTTTTTAATTTCCCGTACTACCAGCTCTGCCATAAATTCTTCTCCGTTGGAACGAAGCGCAGGCACATGCAGAATTTTATTAATGATATGACTGTGGCCTGTGTTGCGGTAACTGTTGAAGCCTGCATGATGTTTGGGACGATATTTCGGCGGAACAACAATGGATGATAATTTTTTACCAAGCACCTCTTCTTCCTTCCAGCCAAAGATCAGTTCGGCCTGCGGGTTCCAGCTAAAAATCACTTCCTCCCGGTCAATACAAATAATCGCATCGAGTGCCGAATCCATGATGAGCTCACGTATATCTTCACTGCGCCGCAGCTGCTCTTCATTTTTTTTACGTGCAGTAACATCCCGTGTAACACCCAACGCATTCACGATAACGCCTTCTGTATTTCTGTAGGGAACAATATTGATCTCACACCACCTGTGGGTTCCTTTTGCGGTGATCATCTCAAACTCAAGCTGTCCTGATTTTCCATCAAATGCGGACCGTACCATTTCAGCTGCTTTTTCCCTGTAAGGTGGGGCTACGGCCGATAAAATGGGTTGGCCTTTTACAGCCTCAAAATCGTCAATATCCAACATATCCATACCGGCCTTATTGATCTCATACAACTCACAGTCGGGCCCCATGAGTTTGATACATTCTGGATCGGTATTTAAGATAGTACGTAACCGGTGTTCACTTTCAATAAGGGCCAGTTCATTTTTCTTTCGTTCAATGCTGTATTGAATGCTGCGGCTGAGCATGCGTTCATCAAATTCACCTTTTACCAGGTAATCCTGAGATCCCGATTGCAATGCTTCCAATGCCAATTGCAGATCATGTATACCACTCAGTACA
>CAYMSG010000153.1:0-8028 GCA_964392955.1 uncultured Chitinophagaceae bacterium
CGCTGGACCAACTTTGAAGAACAACGCAACGTAAGTGCATTGCCCATCGATAACCGGGTGGCTATGATCGACTGTGTTACCTTATGGCTCACTAATTTTTTTGTGGATACAAAGAATGATATTTATGCATCGCTTGAACTGTTGAAGAAAGAAATTGATGCATTGCATACAAAGCCGGGTACTTTTTTTATCATCAGCAATGAAATAGGAATGGGTGTACATGCCGATACAGAGATCGGTCGCAAGTTCACCGACTTGCAGGGCTGGGCCAATCAATACATTGCAGCAAAAGCGGAAGAGGTAGTGTTGATGGTAAGCGGAATTGCTGTTAAAATAAAATAGTTTCTGGTTTTTAGTTTATTGTTTTTAGTTGCTTATTGCCAATTGACTATTCACCATTGACCATTCACGATTCACAACTCATCATTCATTATTCATTACTCATCACATGATCCCATCAATATTCTGTTGGAGCGGAGGAAAAGACAGCAGCTATGCGTTGCATAAAGTGTTGCAGGAAGGCGTGTACGATGTAAAATATTTGCTCAGCACTTTCAACGGGAATTACAAACGCTTATCAATGCATGGTGTGCGGGAAGAACTGATTGAAGCACAGGCTGCATCGATTGGTATTCCCTTGCTGAAAGCGTATGTATATGAAGCAAGCAATGCTGAATATGAACAACAGATGAAAACCATTTTGCTGCAGGCAAAAGCAGAAGGCATCAACCATGTGCTGTATGGCGATCTGTTTTTAGAAGATCTGCGTGCATATCGAGAAAGCAAAATGCAAGAACTCGATATGCATTGTGTATTCCCCATCTGGAAAACAGATACACAATGGATGGTCAATGATTTTGTAGCAAAAGGATTTCAATCTGTACTCTGTTGTATCAACGATGGTTACTTAGATGAAAGCTGGGCTGGCCGGAAAATTGATCAGCAGTTTATCAACGAACTCCCATTAACCGTTGATCCCTGTGGAGAAAATGGAGAGTTTCACTCATTTTGTTTTAAAGGCCCCGTTTTTAAAACTCCAATACAAATTGTAACCGGTGAAAAAACCTACAAAGCATTAGAGATCAAAACCAGCGACCATCCTACCCCTATCAAGGATGTGGGCACAAAAGGTTTCTGGTTTTGTGATCTTCTTTTACAAACAAATAACATATGACACTCGAAGAACAACTGCAACAAAAGATCAACAACAAAACAAAACCCATTGGTGCATTGGGTATGCTGGAAGAACTGGCGTTAAAGATCGGTGCAATACAAAATACATTATCACCTGCTATCAGCAAACCGCACATTGTTGTGTTTGCAGGCGATCATGGAATTGCAGCAACAGGGAAAGTAAATCCATATCCGCAAGCGGTTACGGCACAAATGGTTTTGAATTTTGTAAACGGAGGTGCTGCGATTAATGTATTTACCAAACAGCACAACATCGGATTAACAGTGGTGGATGCAGGTGTGAATTTTGATTTTGATGCATCACTTCCCATCATTCATGCAAAGATCAAGCATGGCACGGCCGATTACAGTGAGGTCAATGCAATGAGTATGGATGAAGTAAATGCAGCCATTGAAAACGGGAAAAGTATTGTACAGAAACTGTATGAGGAGGGTTGCAATACCATCGGTTTTGGTGAAATGGGCATTGGCAATACATCATCTGCCTCACTCCTCATGCATCACTTATTAAATCTTCCGTTGAATGAATGTGTAGGAAGAGGAACCGGTGCAACCGATGAACAACTGCAACGCAAACTTGATACACTTGAATATGTAAGCAAATTACATGAATTGAACCGCTACGACATAACACCACAGCAACTGCTTTGTCGTGTTGGTGGTTTTGAAATTGCCATGATGTGTGGTGCTTATTTACAAGCAGCCGAGTTAAACATGATCATTGTTGTTGATGGTTTTATTAGTACAGCAGCTTTGCTGGTTGCAGAAAGATTAGCACAGCACGAAACTTCAGCCCCCCCCTTCAAAGGATGGGGGCTTGTATTTGCTCATTGCTCCGATGAAAACGGTCATCGGAAAATGCTTGAACATTTACGGGCTGCACCCGTTTTACAATTGGGTATGCGACTGGGTGAAGGAACTGGCGCTGCGTTGGCGATTCCTTTGTTACAAAGTGCTGTTGCATTTTTAAATAACATGGCCAGTTTTGAAAGTGCCGGTGTGAGCGAAGCCCCTAACCCTTAAAGGGGAAAGAAATACATTTGCAGGAATATGAGTACTGATAATAATAATACTGCTGTTAAGCCCCCTTCAAGGGGTTTGCGGGCACAAATTGAAATATTCTTCACAGCCCTCATGTTTTACACAAGGATTCCCTGCCCGAAATGGGTAACGCATGATCCGGAGTATCTCAACAAAGCCACCCGATTTTTTCCACTCATGGGTTGGATCGTTGGTGGTATTTGTGCACTGGTATTTATTGGTACCGATTTTTATGTAGGTACACCCATCGCCATTCTATTATCCATCATCGCAGGTATATTAACCACCGGTGCATTTCATGAAGATGGATTTGCAGATGTATGTGATGCATTTGGTGGCGGTTGGACCAAACAAAAGATCCTCGATATTATGAAAGACAGCAGGGTTGGCGCATACGGTGTTATTGGAATGATCCTGATCCTGTTGCTGAAGTTTACAGCACTCAGCACCATTCCGTTCAGTATGATGTGGATAGTATTACTGGCAGCACATAGTTTTTCACGGCTCTGTGCAGTGTTGGTTGTTGCAACAAGCCAATATGTACGGGAGAACGATGATGCAAAAGCAAAACCATTGGCCAAATCCATCACTGCAAAAGAAATAATACCGGCCATTGTATTTGGATTGGCACCACTGTTCCTGTTTCAACAACTTGAAATTTTAGTTGTTCTGATTCTTCCTTTACTTGGTACATTTTTCCTGCGCAGATATTTTCACAAATGGATCGGTGGTTATACCGGCGATTGCTTAGGAGCTACACAACAAGTAACAGAAATTTTATTTTATCTCAACCTGTTGGTATTCTGGAAAATTGAATACAACTTCCTGTAACCGTTTTGAAACAAGCCTGAACAAAATATGGAAATCTATCTCATACGCCACACAACACCTGCCGTTGAAAAAGGTACTTGTTACGGACAAGCCGATCTGGATGTTACAAAGAGTTTTTATGAAGAAGCTGCGCTGATCAAACAACACCTGCCTGCAACCATTCAAACCGTGTATGCAAGTCCGTTACAACGCTGCAGCAAACTGGCGGAACATTTATTTCCTGCGCACGACATTTCGTTTCACAACGAATTAAAAGAAATCAATTGCGGCGAATGGGAGCTTCGGAAATGGGATGATATTCCGCAGGAAGTGGTAATGCCCTGGATGAATGATTTTGTAAACGTTCGAATCCCCGGAGGTGAAAGCTATCTTGATCTGCTGGCACGTACTTCTGCTGTATTCAACCACATTGCAGCGAAACAGGAACATGCCGCCATTGTTTCCCATGGCGGTGTTATGCGTAGCATCCTTTCACATCTTACAAACACTCCGCTTATCGATTCGTTCAATGTATTTAAACTCCAATATGGTTGCGTGGTAAAATTATTCTTGCAGGACGATCAGTTTGCACATGAAATAGTACATAATGTACAAAGCACATCAGAGCAACACAAGCCCAGTTATAAGTAACCAGTTCTTGCGGTGAGTCACCTGCCCCCGAGCTTGTTGACAGATAAGGGTGGCTCACCGGCTTAAGCGATGCATAAAAGAAAAGTTATCTTTGCCCAAACAATCACCATGAACTTCGATTTCAGCCTCAGCCAGCTGCTTACTGTTTCATTTACATTATTTGCAGTGATCGATATTATCGGCTCCATTCCATTGCTTATTTCCATGAAAGATAAGATGGGCGCCATACGGGAATCGAAAGCCACACTTATCTCCGGCGCACTCATGATCCTGTTTTTATTTGTAGGCGAATCGTTTTTGCAAATGCTGGGGGTTGACCGCCGTTCATTTGCTGTGGCAGGTTCCATTGTGATATTTGTATTAGGGTTGGAAATGGTATTGGGTCACGAATTTTTCAAAAGCGATAAAAATGCAAAAAGCGGAACAGTGGTGCCGATTGCTTTTCCCATTATTGCAGGCAGCGGAACACTTACCACCATCATGTCGCTGGGCGCCAACTATTCCGATCTTGTTATTCTCATCGCCATCCTTTTAAACCTCATCCTGGTGTTTTTTGTCCTCAAATCTTTAAAGTGGATCGAGAAATTATTAGGTCCGGCAGGTTTACTTGCTGTACGAAAATTTTTTGGCGTAATATTGCTGGCCATTGCCGTAAAAATATTTGCCAGGAATGCAGGTGGATTGATCAAGTAGTGAAAATCCAAAAAACAATAAACAAAATCCAAAAGGAAATCACGCTCACCTTGTTTTTTGAGCCTTGGTTCCTGGATTTTAATTTTTTGGCCTCGTAGTACAATGGATAGTATAAGAGTTTCCGAAGCTCCAGATACAGGTTCGATTCCTGTCGAGGCTACCAACACAAAGAGTCGCATTGCTGCGACTCTTTTTCATTAAACCTTATCATCATCAACCTATTTTAACCGATGTCATCGTTAACGATCCGCCAACGGCTTTGTCGTTAAAGAATGAAACATCTTCCTTACTGTTTTGCAAACCCAACGTATATAACAAAGGCAGATAATGTTCCGGTGTTGGAATTGAAAGCTGTGCTTCTTTTCCAAGCAATGAATAATTGATCAGTTTATCGTGTGTTTTATTTCCAATCAATTCTTTGAACGTATGATTCATTTGCAAGGCCCAATCATAACCAAATGCCGGCGCATCTAATTTATCCCATGCCACCATGCGTAAATTATGTACCATGTTTCCGCTGCCAATGATCAAGACTCCTTTCTTTCGCAAACTGTATAACTCTTTTGCAAGATCATAATGGTATTGTGGTCCTTTGGTATAATCAATGCTTAACTGCAATACAGGTATATCTGCTTTGGGATACATATGACGAATGATGGTCCAGGTTCCATGATCCAATCCCCAGTCGTGGCTTAAGCCCACATCTGCTGAATGAATCAACGACTTTGTTTCTTTCGCTAATGCAGGCGAACCCGGTGCAGGATACTGCACATCAAACAACGCTTGAGGGAAACCGCCAAAGTCGTGAATGGTTTCCGGAAAATCCATGGCGGTAATGTGCGTGCCTTTCGTAAACCAATGTGCCGATACTACCAATACCGCTTTGGGTATTGGAATTTCAGTGGCCATCTTCGCCCATCTTCTGCTGAACTCATTATCCTCAATTCCATTCATGGGCGAACCATGTCCAATAAACAGTACCGGCATCAATTGGTCCTGCTCCGTAAGATCATCTGTAAAGCGATTGAACGCTGCCAAGCCTGTCATACCTGCTGCTCCTGTTAAAATGGTGGTGAGAAAATGTTTGCGATGCATACAATATAAATATTACCTGTTTGTCCATGCAAGGGATGATTGTTTCCGCTGCAATAAATAGTCAATGGAATATCTGCCGCTGCCGGTAATAAAAAGTATCACATACAAAATAAGAAACTGAATACCGGGCTCTTGTTTTGCAAACGGGTCGGCTGCATGTATATATAACACAGCTACCAGCATGGTAATGATCAATGGAATTACCGCCAACCGTGTACCCAATCCGAAAAGAATAAATATTGAACAAACCACTTCTGCAAATACAGTTAATGTTAACGACAGTTCACCACTCATACCGAGTACTGCGGGGAATTGACTGCCATTACCTGCAAACAACATTCCCAGTTTGGGTAACCCATGCGTGAGCATTAATGCAGCAGCTGTAAAGCGTGTGAGGAGGATAGCCAGGTCAATTCCTTTTTGGCTGAAGTTGATGTTTATTAATTGTTTCATGTTTAGTGTTTAGATTGTTTATTGTGCAAACTCACCATCGGCTTTAATAAGTACTTCGTCGCTGATCATTGGTGCAGGAAATCCGTTACCCAACGCAAAGTCAGAACGTTTGATGGTGCCAGATACCTGGAAACCGGCTGTTGGTTTTTTACTCATCGGGTTTTCAATGATACCTCTGTATACAAGATCTAACACAACAGGTTTTGTAACACCTTTTAATGTAAGATCGCCGGCGAGTTTGTATTTGTTCTTCCCCACGTTTTTAATGCCCGTGCTTTTAAATGTAAGCGCAGGATATTTTTCTGCATCAAAAAAATCAGCACTCTTTAAATGATTGTCACGCATCTCAATACGTGTATCAATGGATGCAACTTTTGCAGTGAGTGTAAATGCTGCATCGCTGAAATCGGGTTTTGAGGATTTCACTTCCACATCAAAATCATTGAACGTACCTGATACATCAGAAACACCTAAGTGTGTAACTGTAAACGCCAGTTGCGAATGTGCCTTATCATTTTTCCAAACTGCAACCGTTGTAAATGCAGTGGCTAAAAAGAATACCGAAAGAATAATTGCTACCTTTTTCATTTGTTTTTATTGTTTAATGTTTAATTGACTTTTTGGACGTTGTTTTTTGGTTATCGGATCTTGTCTTCAGCTTTTTATTGATGCAGGATCTTCCAACCTGCGAGCCAGTTATAATTATTTTTCATGGTAAGTTGTATCAGCAATAACTGCATGGCTTCCAGTGTACGACTTACGGACAGTTTACCTGCAATGATGGGATTGAAACCCGTTGTCTTTACCAGTTCGGCAGTTGTTTCCAATGCCGCTTCGTTATTACCTGCAATAAATGCATCGGCCTGTTTGCCATCAATAACGGGTTGTACAAAATTTGCTGCGTATGTGGTATTGAAAGCCTTCACGACTTTTGCATATGGCAACAAAGCCTGCAATTCTTCAGCTGCACTTGTTTCAGGATTGGTAACAAGTGCATCGTATGATGCATTGAGTGGGTTTGCAATACTGATCACAATTTTTTGATTAGCTACCTGTCGGATGGAATCTGCAATTTCTGCCTGTGCCTCATAAGGCGTTGCGAGTATAATAATATCAGCTTCCCAGCTGGCATGCATGGGGCAGGTCATACCGTCAATATCTGCTGACGGGTATTCACTAACGATCGCCGTTTTCAATGCTTCCACTTTGTCAAGCTCTTTGCTGAACAGCAATAACCTGTCGTTCCCTTTTGCAAGTGACTTGGCTATAGCAGAGCCCATGTTACCGGAAGCTCCTATGATTGCAATGGTTCTTTTTGTTTGCATATCAATGAATTTGATATTGCAAAGCTACTTTCAGCAACAGCCCTGTTCCAATGACATGTGATAAGAAAAGGCATTGACATTTGATAAGACGATTCTTGACATATGTCAAGACAAAATCAACGGGAAGCCATCTGCTTGCGGATGCGGCTGAGCGTTTCAGGTGTAATGCCCAGGTAAGAAGCGATCAAATGTTGAGGAACCCGATTTACAATAGTGGAGTATTGATCAACAAGACGGGAATATTTTTCTTCAGCAGTAAGTCCAATCGTTCCTTCCAGCCGCTGTTGTAATGCAACATAGGCATTCTGATACAGCATCCGGACATATGTTTCGTACTGGCGAACATTTTTTAACAGGTAATCATGTTGTTCGTGATCAAGCAGCAACAGCTCACAATCTTCCAATGCTTCGATATTGAGTTTTGATTCCTCTCTTGTAAAAAAACTGTAGAGATCGGAGATCCAAAATCCTTCAAACGCAAACTGCATTACACGCTGTCCGCCTTTTGCATCGGTTGTGTAAGAATACAATGCACCTTTTTCAATAAAAGCCATACGGTTGCAAACATCACCCTCCTGCAGCAAAAATTGTTTGCGCCTTAGCCGCTTTGGTGTGAAATGTGTTTTACACAGACGCAGATCTTCTTCAGTTGATGGTACTTTTTCCTGGATACTTTTAATGAGAAGTTCAAACATAATTGCCCGATTGAGTTTTCAAATGTACAGCTTTGTATTGTGAGTGATAAGTAAGAGAAAAGCAGATAAAG
>CAYMSG010000154.1:0-1702 GCA_964392955.1 uncultured Chitinophagaceae bacterium
TTGCTGCTGTTGCCGCCTTTTTCAGAACAGGATGGGGTGACCGTTGCCCGGCAGTGGATCAGTATTGAAAATAAATTTCGGTAGCACCATACCCGTACAGAGGATGATATTGATTCACAAACGATTTCACTTCGGGTTTGAGCCGAAGTATATCGTGTATTTCATCTCTCAGTTTTCCTTCGCCCACACCGTGAATGATGATGAGTGTTGGCTGCAAATGCAGAACAGCCAATTCATAATATTTTTCGAATTCATGTAACTGAGCGGTGAGTATTTCAAAATTGCTGAGATGTTTCCAGTTATTGCTGATCTTTTCGATATGCAGATCAACCACCGTTCTGGCAGGTGGCAAATGTTGACGTGCACTCCCCGCATCGTACACTTTATAACCGGCTGCTGTTAATTTCTGCAGATCTACTTTTTCTGTTTCCACTTTATCGGGATATGTTTCCATCAGCAAATAAGCAAAACTGGCTTCCTGTTTTTTCAACATCTCTTCAATACGCAGAAACAGTTGTTTGGCTTTCAGTTTCAGCGATGCTTCAAAATGAGGAGCTTTCTTTTTATCGGGTTGTGCCAACCTGAATTCAAAATCAAAACGGGGCGCATCATTCAGCTTTTCAAACTCCACATCATGAATATAAAAATCATTGTAGGGAAGAATTTCATTTTTCAAATTGAATTCACTGTCGCCCGTAAAACGCAAATGGTAATCAAACAAAAAAGAAGTGTCTGTATTATTCACGAGATAAATGCGGAAGTACTCCACTACATCATCATCAAAAATATCTTTATCAAAAACGGGTAAAAAAGAGATCCAGATTCCCTCGCCTACTTTGTATTGTTTAAGGGATGCACCTTTTTCTTTTTTTACATTGTCGATATATTTTTTTTGCGGAGGTGGGGCCGGTTTTTTTTCGGTGAAACGTTTGAAATACGGAAACTCCAGCTGATCGGTATATACCGGGAACTGTACACCACCCACATCCACTGTTACCATTTGCTTGTTGATAATATCTACCACTTCGCCTTCTTCGTTGGAATGAACCAATAACACTTTATCGCCGGGCTGAAATTTCATTGTTTTATTTGTTGCATTGTCTGACTAAAGTGCAAAAGTAACCCCGGACAACAAATCCTGCGCAAACAATCGTTGAGAGAAATTTATTGCCGGGGTTTCACACCACACTGGAACCAATCAGCCCCACTTATGTTTGTGAGGCTTCTCATCAGGATTTTTCCGCATCCATTCATCAATACTCAACTTACCACTACCTTCTACCACAAAAAACACGAGCAGAATAAGAATAAGAACAGAAAACCATAATTCTGAATGTGGCTGAAAAATACCGCCGGATATATTTACAAATATGATAGCACCCAATAAGACGGGGATCTGTACTAAACAGGCAAAACGTGTGAGTAACCCGAATGCAATTAACATTCCGCCCAGTAAATGTGCAAACACAACATAATGCGCCAATATACCTGCAGATAGTGAACCTAAAAATCCACTGTTGCTGATCAAATCAGACAATGGCTGCATGTTGTTGATAAACTGTACTCCTTTTAAGGTGAGAATGATCCCTAACACAATACGGATGAAATCGATCCATTTTGGATGATGGGTGTCGCCCCATTGCTCCATACGTTGTACAAAATTCATAATGGCAAATTTTAGCGTGAAAGAAGTATGTAAAAG
>CAYMSG010000154.1:1712-8022 GCA_964392955.1 uncultured Chitinophagaceae bacterium
AAAAGTTACAACCCTTTTCCCGCTTTTGCAAGTGAATTTGTGCACAGGAATCCCATACTAAAGCTGATCAGTTGTGCAGACCGCTGCATGTGTTCCGTTCGTTATTTGAGTTTACGCTGTAGATACTGGCTGTAATCTTCTAACTGTATGGTATAATTATCGAGTATGAGTGGCGATGTAAAAATAAAATCGGCCGTTGCCCTGTCGCAGGCAGTAGGAATGTTCCAGGTTACAGCCAACCGCAGCAATGCTTTTACATCAGGATCATGCGGTTGCGCTTCCATGGGATCCCAAAAGAAAATGAGGATGTCAATTTTCCCTTCAGCAATCAGTGCACCGATCTGCTGATCACCTCCCAGCGGACCGCTGAGAAACCTGGTTACTTTCTGACCCAGCTTTTCTTCCAATAATTTTCCGGTTGTTCCGGTTGCAAATAATTCATGATTGGCCAATGCGCTTCGATTGTAAAAGGCCCAATCGATGAGATCATCTTTTTTATGATCGTGTGCCACCAATGCGATGCGCTTGTTTGCTTTCATTTTTCGTGTTGCCATAAATTTCTGCTTTAGCATCCGTCAATTCAATAAGCATCAGCTTTCTGCTGCCAGCTTGCTCCTGCGGTAACCGTAAATAAAATAGATCACCAGGCCAACGCCCATCCATACAAAAAACCAGAACCAACTGTTAACCGGAATTTCGATCATCAAATACAAACAGCTCAATGCACCTAGCACCGGAATGAGTGAATACTTGCGGATAAACGTAAGTATTGACAAAATAACAGCGATGATAATAAAGATGAGAAACAATACTTCCTGGTGATTTTCGTGAAACAGATTTGTAACGGAAGCTGCTACACGTTCACGAAACAGAAAAATAAATCCGGCAACAATCAACGGAAGCAGAAACTGTGCATTGATGTATGGCAGCTTGAATTTACCGGAACCTTCTGCACGCAGTTTGGGCAATAACAATACACCCAAACATACCAGCACAAACGCAAATAAAGTACCGATACTTGTAAGATCCGTCATGATGGAAGAAGGTAAAAACATGGCAGGAATACCCACAAGAAAACCAGTTACAATAGTTGCAAACGCAGGTGTTTTGTATTTTTTATGAACAGTTGAAAAACGTTTTGGCAATAAACCATCACGGCTCATCGTCATCCAGATGCGGGGCTGGCCCAATTGAAACACCAGCAATACACTTGTTGTTGCAACCACCGCACTGATGCTGATCACATAACCGATCCATTTCAACCCCAGCTTATCAAATACATAGGCTAACGGATCATCTACTTTTAATTCGCTGTAATTCACCATACCGGTTAACACCAGAGCAATAAGAATGTACAGCACAGTACAAATGAGCAAGGCATACATCATACCCCGTGGAAGATCACGTTGTGGATTTTTACATTCTTCGGCCGTAGTACTGATGGCGTCAAAACCAATATAGGCATAGAATACCGCACTCACACCCTGCAGTACACCCGTAAAACCATTGGGCATAAACGGATTCCAGTTATCGGTATTCACATAAAAAAAACCGACAACGATCACAAATATGATCACCGCTATTTTAAAGATCACCATGGCATTGGCACTTTTCTTACTCTCCTTCATGCCAACATATGCCAGGCAGGTAATAAGTGCTACAATTAAAAACGCAGGCAGATTGATGAATAATTTTGTACCAAAAATATCCGGTGCACTATTGAAGCCTTTGATGATGGTTTGCATTTCAGCCGTTGCTGCCACACCGGTTGCCAATTGTTCATTCACCGCAGCCAATGCTTCTTTTGCTGTGGTAAGATTGGTGGTTAACCAAAACGGCAAATGAATATTCAATCCCTGCAATAAGTTATTAAAATAGCTGCTCCAGCTGATGGCCACCACAATATTTCCTATTGCATATTCAAGGATCAACGCCCATCCAATGATCCAGGCCACCAGTTCGCCAAAGCTTACATAGGCGTAGGTGTACGCACTGCCGCTCACGGGTACACGACTGGCAAACTCAGCATAACATAATGCCGAAAAACCACAGGTAACAGCCGTAATGACAAACAATAAGGAAACCCCCGGCCCTCCATGAAATGCAGCTGAACCAATGGTAGAAAAAATTCCCGCACCAATTACGGCTGCAATGCCCAAAAAAGTAAGATCTCTTACATTGAGAATACGATGTAAGCCTGTACCTCCATGTATTTCATCCGGTTCAGTGGAAAGTACAGCATTGATCTTTTTCTTACGGAACAACTGATTCGCCATATATGGTTGATTTTTGCGGAGTTCAAAATAGGGAAAAATTAAATAAGTGCAACGTTTCACAAAAAGGCTTTGTCAACTTCTTATGCGACTGACATTTTTCATTTTACTTCTCTGCTTCTTTTCTGTTGCCTGCAAAAAAGAATTGGCTACTGAAACTGAATTACGGATTCACAACATCAGCAACATACAATACGATTCGGTACTTGTAAATGCACCGGGTGGCAAACAGGTATATGGCCCGGTTTCGCCGGGAAGCTTTTCCGGCTACAAACCATTTTTGTTTCTTTACAATTATGCCTACATAGAAGTGCATTTCAATAACCAGGTGGTAAAACTGCAACCACTGGATTATGTGGGCGAAGAAAAACTAAAGCCGGGAAAATACCGCTACGAGTTAAAACTGATTACCGGCCAGCAAAACTCCCTTGTACTGGAATGTAAAAGAGATTAATACTCCCGCTGTACCAAAAACTGCGATAACTGCTGCAACGGTTCTTTGCGTTTGCTCAGCACAGCGATATCTTCCAAATGCTGCATGGCTTTTTCGATGTACTGATTTTTCAACTGCATGGCCCATGCATCTACACCAGCCGATTTAAAAATAGAGAGTACCTGCTCCACTTTGTCTGCCGGGTTTGTTTGCATCAGTTCTGTCAACTGTTGTTGCTGGGATGGACTGGCCGACTCCAATGCATGGATCATCAGAAAGGTTTTTTTATTGGCTTTGATATCGCCCCCCACCTGCTTTCCAAATTTAGCAGGGTCACCAAAGCAATCGAGGTAATCGTCTTGTATCTGAAAGGCAATGCCGAGGTTGCGGCCAAATTCATACACATGATCTGTGTTACCAACACTTGCGCCACCGATCATGGCACCAAGTTTTAAACTGGCTGCCAGCAACACCGATGTTTTTAATTCGATCATCCGTACATATTCATCGAGATGAACAGTTGCACGTTTTTCGAAATCCATATCCATCTGCTGCCCTTCCGAAACTTCGAGTGCGGTTTTATTGAACAGCGACAGAATTGGTTTTACATCGCCTTCTACTCGATTGAGATAATCGTATGCCATCGTTAAGGTGACGTCGCCGGCAAGTATTGCGGTATTGGTACCATGAATCGCATGCACCGTTTGTTTTCCTCTGCGCAGCGGTGCTTCATCCATAATATCATCATGGATCAACGAAAAATTATGAAACAGTTCAATGGCGGTAGCCACCTGCCAGGCATCCGGTTTGATTGCATCAAACAACTCATTGCCCATTAACACACATACCGGACGTACACGTTTGCCACCAATGCTAAGAATATGCTGCGCTGCATCGTACAACGAAGCGGGTTGCGCCGGAAATAACCGTTTATTGAAATGCTCTTCAAATTGTTTTAATAATTGTTCGAACGACTGCATAGTTAAATACAAGAATGATGTAAGAAGTAAGAGGTATGAACCAGGTTGCAAGATAGTTAAGTCCAGCTATCATTCAGTTTCCAAAGTTTACCACCTACGGTTTCTGTTTTTATAATTAATGATTGAAACTGATCGGTACTGATGTAATTACAATCCCTTGAAAACATCAGCCACGACTTCGTTTCTTCAAGCGATCCATTTGAATCAACAAGATGACGTTTGAAATTAGCAGGGTAAACACGCTTTCCCCAACCTTCTGCAATATTCACTGCAACAGATCGTGAAGAACGTCGCACCTGATCAATTAAACTGTATTTTTCTTCGTTGGGAAACGCTCCGGTTAAATGAAAAATTTCCATTGCCAATCCATGAGATAAATTGTAAACGTCAAGATCTGTAAATGTTTTGATAGGCATATATTCAGTTTTTAATGACGAAATAATATCACGACCTTCTTATCTCTTACCTCCTGCTTCTTACTTCTTCCCCCTCTTCTTCTTCGGTGGTTGAAACGTTGTTTTCCCCAGCACTTTCTTCTCCGTAGAATCAATATGCCCCAGCACCAGTTCATAATCCAGCTGACGTTTCTCCAGGTTGGCTGCCACTACTTTGATCGTTACCTTATCGCCCATGCGGAAGGTGCGGCCACTGCGTCTGCCAACCAAACAATAATCTTCTTCCATATGCCTGAAATCATCAAAATCACTTAACGAAAACAAGCTCACCAGGCCTTCGCATTTATGCGCAATCGTCTCCACCCAAAAACCAAACGATGCCACACCACTCACCACGCCATCAAATTCTTCACCGAGGAACTGGCTCATGTATTCCACCTGCTTGTATTTGTTGGCAGCACGTTCACTTTCCATGGCAGAGCGTTCCCGTTCACTGCAATGCTTACACTTCGCTTCCATTTTTTTATCGATCTGTGGTGCGTTGTCTAAACATTGCTGCAATACACGGTGCACCAGCACATCGGGATAACGACGGATGGGCGATGTAAAATGACAGTAATGCTCAAATCCCAAACCATAGTGACCAATATTCTCAGCCGTGTACACCGCTTTTGCCATGGTGCGGATACCCAATGCTTCCAGTACATGTTGCTCCGGTTTGCCGTGCGCATCTTTCAACATCTGGTTGAACGAGGAAGCAATTTTTTCGGGTGATGACACATCGAATACGTGGCCGTATTTTTTAGCAAATACCATAAACGGGGCAAGCTTTGCTTCATCAGGTGTATCATGTACACGATATGGAAATGGTACCGGCTTTTCTTTCACGGTAATTTTTCCGATGTACTCAGCCACATGTTTATTCGCCAGCAACATAAATTCTTCAATCAGTTGATGCGCTTCTTTGCTTTCTTTAATGGTGATGCCAATTGGTTTTCTGTTTTCGTCCAATACAAACCGCACTTCCTGCGATGAAAAATTGATGGCACCTTTTCGAAAACGGTCTTTCCGCATTTTTTGTGCAAGCTGATTCAACAGTAAAATTTCATCGCCATACAATCCTTCACCTGCTTCAATAACTTCCTGTACTTCTTCGTATGTGAAGCGGTGATCAGAATGGATCACCGTACGTCCCAGCCACACAGATTTGATTTCTGCTTTCTCCGTCATTTCAAATACGGCAGAGAAGGTATATTTATCTTCTCTCGGACGAAGCGAACACAATTCATTGGAAATACGTTCAGGCAGCATCGGCAAAACACGGTCGGGCAAATAAACAGAAGTAGCCCGGCTGTACGCCTCATCATCCAATGCAGTTCCCGGTTCTACATAATAACTTACATCCGCAATGTGTACCCCAATTTCATACAACCCCTTTGCATTTTTTTTGATCGACAAGGCATCATCAAAATCTTTTGCATCAACCGGATCGATTGTAAAGGTTAATATGTCTCTGAAATCTCTGCGCTTTTTTACTTCGCCTGCACTAACGCCGTCGGGAAAACGTTCGGCCTGTTCCATTACTTCATCCTGGAAGCTCAGTGAAAAACCAGCCTGCAATAAAATCTGTTTCATAGCCAGATCATTCATCGCTTCCTGTTTGATTACTTCCACCACTTCACCTTCAGGAACACGTTTTGTTTTTTCCCATGCAGTTAAACGCACTACTGCTTTGTCGCCATTTACGGCACCATTTATTTTATCGGCCGGAATATACAGATCGGGCATGGGCCTGTCTGTTTCAGGAATAAAAAATGTATGATTCTTTTGGATGCTGATATGGCCGACAAATTCTGTTTGCTTTCGTTCAACAATTTTGGTAACCATTCCTTCCAATCGTCCGCTGCCGCCGCTCTTTGTAACTTCCACTTCTACTTTATCGCCATGCAATGCTGTATTGAAATGCTGCGGACGTACAATGATATCTTTCTCCATATCGGTTACGGTAACATAACCCATTCCGCTGCGTGTGATCTCGATCTGTCCACGATGTGTGCCGGAAGCCGACTTCCGTTTGCCGCCACTTGCTTTATTTGCGGAACCGCTTTTTGCTGTTCCCTTACGGTGGCTGTCTTTATTGATTTTCTTTTTTTTCATGTGATTGTGTTTCATTTTTTGGAAACTGCCGGATAAACGCAACTATACGTTGATTCAACGCTGCTTCCTGGT
>CAYMSG010000155.1:0-8006 GCA_964392955.1 uncultured Chitinophagaceae bacterium
GACGTGAATAAACTGTTCATCGGTCAGAAGTTGGTTGCTTATACCAATAATGATCCTACCAACAAACATGCCGGCGACATATTGCTTATCGGCAAAGATTTGAGTAACGACCGCAGTACAGAAGTGCATTGCCATTTTGATGATTATGATAAAACACTCATCCCCGGTACTTACATGAATGCCGAAGTGGAAGTAAAAAGTAATGCAGCGTGGGTGTTGCCCGAAGATACCATTGTGCGGTTTGAAAACAAAAACTATGTGTTTGTAAAAACTGATGCTAAAGAGTTCGAAATGATGGAAGTGCAAACAGGAATTACCGAAAACGGGTTCACCGAAATTTTGAATGGCCAAACCCTGCAGCAAAAAGAACTGGTGAGCAAGGGAGCTTACACGTTGCTGATGGGTTTAAAAAATAAAGCTGAGGATTGATCTTGATGTTTTGTATGCCATTACTGAAATACTTCTAAGCATTCACCCAATGTGACATTAGTCACATTGGGTGAATGCTTTTACATATTATTGTACCTTTATAAAAATCTATACATACCGTGTACAATAAAAGATGCGTACCTGCGTATTAAGGATTGAAACACTCCCCACCAATTTCTATTTCTGTTTAAAGTAAATGTCGCAGCTGTTTGCTGCCGGCAATCGCAATTTTATTACGGTAACGATAACCACAAGCACATGAAAAAAGCGATGCGCCTGGTGAGTGTAATTGGTATTGCCTGTACCCTCATTATTCCAGCATGCAAACATCAGATTCCGGTGCCACCCGACAATGGTAATCCGGGTGGCGTTTCGGGTATACCCGGTATCGTTGGCCGTACCTGCAGTATTGACTCTGTTTATTTTGCGAATGATATTTATCCGCTCCTCAGTTCAACCTGTGCTATGGCTGGATGTCATGATGCTATTACGCATATAGAAGGAATCGATCTGTCTACTTATAACAACATCAAAAATTATATCGTTGCCGGTAATGCATCTGAAAGCAAGATTTATAAAACGATCATTAAAACAGATAATGAACGCATGCCGCCGCCTCCGATGCCTGCATGGACAACTGAACAGATATCCAGACTACGCACATGGATCAACCAGGGTGCAAAAAATAATGCCTGCGACAGATGCGACACAACCGATTATAAATTCAGCACAGCCATCAAACCGTTACTTCAGAACAAATGCCAGGGCTGTCACAACCCTGCATCACTGGGAGGAGGAATTGATCTGTCAACTTATACGGCAATTAAAGCTTCAGGTACCAGTGGCAAACTTTATGGTTCTGTTAATTGGTCTGCCGGTTATATTCCTATGCCGCAAGGCGGATTAAAAATGCCGGACTGTGAAATCAAACAGATCAAAAAATGGATTGATGCAGGTATGCCCAACAACTAAACAAAACAGTATGAAGCGGATCATCATTTATGTTTTAATTATTCTCAGCAGCTCCTGTTATTACGATGCTGCAGATCTTTTATATCCTGCCAGTGGTATTTGTGATACTACCGCAACATCCTATTCGCAAAAAGTTGTGCCGTTACTGCAACAACATTGCTACAGTTGCCATTTGAATGCTTCAACCGGTGGAGGTATCATGATGGGCACTTATACAGCAGATAAAACGCTTGCGACAAACGGGAAACTTTATGGAAGCATAAGTCACACAGCTGGCTTTTCAGCAATGCCAAAAGGCGCAGCGAAAATGACCAACTGCCAAATTGCAATGATTAAACAATGGATCGATGCAGGAACACCTGCCAATTAATAAAGACATTATGAAAAGGAAAACAATTTTCAGAAACAGTTTACTGCTGATTCTTATCCTTGGGTCAATTGCTGCTTATTTCGCTTACAAAGAATACAATCGAAAAACAGAAAATGTCGATAAACTTAATGCGGCATTTGAACTGACATCGGATGCACTGATCAGGGAGTTTACAGAAAATGAAAAGGCAGCAACAGAAAAATATTCCGGGAAAGTACTGCAGGTAGATGGGCTGTTGAAAACAATTGATGCAAATGACAAAGGATACAATACGGTTGTATTAGGTAACAGTGCCACTCCTTCATCAGTACGATGCAGCATTGATACTTTATTTCCAATTGAAAAGAACAATCTGGAGCTCAATGCACCTGTTACAGTAAAAGGTGTTTGCACGGGTTTTAATGCAGATGAACTGGGGCTTGGTGCCGATGTGTTATTGAACAGGTGCATCATCATTAAAAAAAACTACCACACATTAAAAAAACAGATATGAAAAAGATAAGCTGGTTATTGATGATTTTATTGTTTGCAGGAATGGCTTCCGCACAGGATAAATATTTTACGAAAACAGGGAAGATCAATTTCGATGCTACTTCTCCTGGTTCTCCGGAACAGGTTGAAGCCATTCATAAAAGCACGTTATGTGTGCTTGATACCAAAACCGGCAACCTGCAATTCTCTGTTACGATGAAAGGGTTTGAATTTGAACGGGCATTAATGCAGGAACACTTCAACGAAAATTATGTGGAGAGCGATCAATTCCCCAAATCAGAATTCAAAGGCCAGATCAGCAACAACAGCAGCGTAAGCTATGCTGCAGATGGAGAGTATCCGGTTTCTGTAAAAGGAAAATTAACCATGCATGGAGTTACAAAAGATGTTGAAGCAAACGGAAAGCTTGTAATTAAAAATGGTAAGATCGCAGCAACTTCGGTGTTTACTGTGTTGCTCGCAGATTACAAAATAAGCATACCAGGTTTAGTTGCCGACAAGGTTTCAAAATCGGCAAAGATCATTGTGAATTGTTTACTTGATCCGTTGCCGGCCAAATAAACACTTCATTCGAAAGTCAACATGAAAAAGAAAATATATTTCGCAGCAACATTACTGATTCTGTTTTTTTCGTTCAACGTAAAAGCCCAGGAAACGGAAGATCTTTTAGGTCTTGTTGATTCAAGAAGTGCAACTAAGACCTTTATTAAATCTGCATTTAAATCAACAAGGGTGATCAATGGTCACTCGATGGAATTTCTTTCACCTGGAACCATGGACTTTCGCATACTGCATCGCTTTGGCCAGCTTGATCAGGGTTATAAAAATTTCTTTGGATTAGACCAGGCAAGTATGCGGATGGGGTTTGATTTCGGCTTGTATCGAAACCTTATGATTGGTGTGGGAAGAAGTACATTCAAAAAAGAACTGGATGGTTATTTTAAATACGCCCCCATCATGCAATCAACAGGAAACAAAAGTTTTCCAGTGACCATCGCTATTGCAGCTGGCATTACCATGAACACTTCTCCGTGGGCCGACCCAACGATCAACAATTATTTTTCTTCACGCCTCGCCTATTATTACCAGCTGATACTTGGAAGAAAATTCTCCGAGCGCTTTACACTGCAATTAACACCAACAATGGTTCATACAAATCTTGTTGCACTGCACACACAACCGAACGATGTGTTTGTCCTCGGCGCAGGTGCACGGTTGAAATTGACAAAACGCATTGCACTCACCGGTGATTATTTCCACCTCTTTAACGGCATGGAACAGGGCATTAATTATCATCCCTTATCAATAGGAGTTGATATTGAAACCGGCGGCCATGTGTTTCAACTTCATTTTTCCAATGCCACCGGTATGAATGAACGGGCTTTTATCAACGAAACAACAACCCGTTGGGGCAAAGGCGAAATCAGGTTTGGGTTCAACTTATCAAGGGTATTTCAACTTAAACGGAAAACAAAAATGACCGGTTAACTTCAAAACCGGTGTTATTTAACGGGGTTCTCTTTTTTATTTCAGAAAAAATCCGCACCTTTTATGTGGATTTTTTTATGAACGGCATCTACATCTTAAACCTACTGCCATGGCATCACCACTATCTGTTTCAATTGTGCACCCATCGTACAACAATTTAAAGAAAATAAGTCCGGTTTTACATTTCCTGGCGGGTGCTGTTTTCCTGGCCGCAGGTACCTATGAGTTTCGCTTGGATAACCGCATCACCGCTTTTTGTGAGATTGTAATTGCCATCGACGTTATCACCGTTGCCTTTCTGCGTGGCTTTGCAGAGGAATCAAGTCGGCTCAATGCTACGTTCCGTTTTATTGAAGTACTGGTTTTTGGCGGTCTTGCCATCCTGGCCCTGCTCGATCAATCCTGGGCCACCGCTGCATTTTTGCTTTTGGCAACGGGAATGTATTACTATGTATTTCATTGTGAAAAGAAAGTGATCAAAACAGAGCGGGTTTCAGTACATCATTTGGGCGTAACAATCTCTGATTTTCCCCGGGATAAGGAACTGGAATGGGAACAGATCCGGTCCATGGAAGCCCTGCCCCACAGTATTACGATTACAACAGCCAAAAACAAAATTCATCGCTTTGAGTTCCAAAAAGCAATTGCTTTCGACGAACTGGAACAAATTCACGAATTTTGCTCTCATTATTTAAAAAGCGAGTAGTAAGTGGTGAATGGCGAGTGTTGTTCCTTCTACTCGCCACTAACAATTAACTACTGGCAATGGCCCTACAACATTCTCCTTATTTACTCTATTCCGACGGAAACGGAAATATTTTTGAAGACACAACACTTTACGCAGTAGGTCGTGAGGGCTGGGATGCTTTTCCCGTGCCGGAAGAAGACTGGATCGTTTTGCCCGATGGCGGCAATTTGTATGAATTACCCGGGCGTAAAGCCATCGGTATCGATGTAGAAACAGGTGAAATGCGGTTATGCGAAAAAGGATGGGCTGTTGCTGCATTTGTTCCTCCTGCACATACCAGTTTGTATTTTGCCGCTTTTGAAAGTGAACCCGATGCGGAAACATTACCCTTGTTTTGTTATACGGCTGCCGGTTGGCACGATGATAAATTCTATGTAACGGCTCTGCGTATTGAGCAAGACATCCGCCAGGAATGCGAAGGATACGATGATGAAAAAATTGAAACCGGTGCCGAGCGTTTGATAAAAGCATATCCCAACAATCGGTTGGTGAAGCATTTGATGGAAAACTGCTGTAATACCTACAACTGTCCGGCGGCACGCAACTTTGCCATGAGCCGTTGGGAATGTCCGATTCCGATCTCTCCTGCCTGTAATGCCAATTGCATTGGATGTATTTCGTTTCAACCACAGGAAGAAACGATTCAAAGTCCGCAAGACCGTTTAACCTTTAAACCAACTGCTGAAGAAGTAGTGGAGTTTACAGTGCCGCATCTGGAAACAGCGCCCTATCCTATCGTTTCATTTGGACAGGGATGTGAAGGGGAACCATTACTGATGTGGGAAACCATGCGGGAGTCGATCATTGAAATGCGCAAGCACACACAAAAGGGAAGCATCAATGTAAACACAAATGGTTCTGATCCTAAAGCGGTAAAGGCATTGTGTGAAGCAGGATTGAACAGTATTCGTGTAAGTACCAACAGTGCACGGAAGCATATTTATGAAGCTTACTATCGTCCCAATAATTATACGTTTGAAGATATTGTGGAGAGTTTAAAAGTGATGACAAGCTATGGTGGCTGGACAAGCATCAACTACTTTGTATTCCCGGGTATGACAGATAGTGTGGAAGAATATGAAGCATTACGAAAACTCATTAAAGAAACCGGATTGAAAATGATCCAATGGCGCAATTTCAATATTGATCCTGACTGGTATCTTGGAAAGATTGGTGTTACTGATACAGGTGAAATCATGGGCGTTCGTCAGTTAATGGATTTACTGCGTGAAGAATTTCCTGATTTAAAGTTTGGTTATTTTAATCCACCAATAGAACGGATCAAAGGTAATTATGAGGTTGATTTTGCGCATTGGTAATTGAGGCAGTTGCACAAAGAACACAAAGGATGCACAAAGTCCGTAACGTTTTCTTTGTGCCCTCCGTGATAATCTTTCTGTACGTCGTGAAACTAATCATTCGGTAAGCTGGACTTTAGAACACCTCAAAAGCTTCACGTAATATTGAAATAGATTCAGTAAGTTAGTTTCTGTTTCATGCAACGTCCCAATCATATTTTGCCTATAATTGTCCTGTCGCAATTTGCAGGCACCTCGTTATGGTTCAGCGGCAACGCCATTCTTACGGAGATCAGTAAAGCTTTTCAACTTGAAAAAGATGGATTGGCAGTTGTTACATCCTCGGTTTTAATCGGGTTTATCATCGGTACTTTTTTGTACGCCATCACTGCTATTGCCGATCGCTTCAAACCATCCGTTGTATTTTTTATTTCATCGTTGTTAGCTGCTGCCGCCAATCTGCTGATCCTGTTACCGCAACAGGATTTTTTTCTGTTGGTGTTATCACGATTCTTTGTAGGTTTTTTCCTGGCAGGTATTTATCCCGTTGGTATGAAGATCGCTGCTGAGTGGTACGAAAAAGGTTTGGGCAAGGCATTGGGGTATCTTGTAGGTGCGTTGGTATTGGGTACAGCCTTTCCACACTTATTAAAACAAACCGATTGGAATTATAACTGGAAGCATGTGTTAATGGTAACATCAATTGTTGCGGCAATGGGTGGATTGATCATACTGCTGTTTGTTCCAAGAGGACCTTTTTTCAAAAAGAGCAACAGCTATTCGTTTGCAGCATTTAAAAACAGTTTTCGTCTGCCTGATTTTCGGGCAGCATCGTTTGGATACTTCGGTCATATGTGGGAGTTGTATGCCTTCTGGGCTTTTGTGCCAATTATTTTAAATCTTTACAGTAAGCAAAACGGAGCGTTGCTGAATGTGCCGTTGTGGTCGTTCATCATTATTGCTGCCGGTGCTGTTGGTTGTGTGGCCGGTGGTTATATCACTCTAAAAAAAGGAAGTGCAAAAGTGGCGTATGCCGCTATGTTCATTTCATTTTGCTGTTGCCTGTTAGCTGCATTCAGTTTTGTATTACCTCCTGCATTATTTCTTTTCTTTCTGTTGATCTGGGGATTTGCTGTGGTGGCTGATTCACCACAATTTTCTTCCATTGTTGCCCAAACAGCCGTTGCAGAAAATAAAGGTTCTGCATTAACCATTATTACCTGTATTGGTTTCTCCATTACTGTTGCAAGCATTTATGTATTGAATCGTTTGTTTGAGCATTGGATGCAATCGCCTTACGCATTGTTGATCCTTGCGCCCGGGCCCTTGTTTGGTTTGTGGAAATTGCGGCCGCTGCTGAAAGTGAAGGCGTTTAATTGATCAACCGTTTATACATTCACATGAAATAAGTTCTTCTGCACCATTGCATACTACACAAGGCATTTATATTTGAAGCATGAAGCCCAACCAAAACCACATTGTGCTCGGCATCCTTCTGGCCGTGGCTGCCACGATCATCTGGAGCGGCAACTTTATTATAGCCCGTGCGGTGATCAATGATATTCCCCCGGTTGCATTGGCTTTTTTCCGTTGGCTTACAGCCTGCATCTTACTGTTGCCAGTTGCATGGAAACATATCAAACCATCGTGGAAGATCGTACAACAAAACAAAGCTTATTTTTTCTGGACAGGATTGACCGGCATCAGCCTCTTCAATACATTTGTGTATATTGCCGGACACAGTTCAACTGCTATTAACCTGGCATTGATCGGCACAACCTCCTCTCCCATCATGTCCATCATACTGGCGCATTATTTTTTGAAAGAACATATTCAATGGCGGCGTATCATCGGAATTATTTTGTGCATTGCAGGGATCTTTTTTTTATTGAGTAAAGGTAGTTTTGAAAACCTGTTGCATCTTCAATTTACCAAAGGTGATGGATGGGTGTTGCTCGGTGCGTTGAGCTTTGCTATTTACAATATCCTTGCACGTAAAAAGCCAAAAGATATTTCGGCCATTGGTTTTCTTTTTTTTGTATTCTGCATCGGTACCGCCTTATTGATACCTGCTTTTTTTGTTGAAGCGGCGTATGTGCAACCGGTACAATGGACCTGTCAAACAGTTACGGTTATTATATATCTCGGGTTAGGAAAATCATTGATCGAATTATAATTCTGGAATAGTTCCATAAAAGAAATGGGTGCA
>CAYMSG010000156.1:0-7967 GCA_964392955.1 uncultured Chitinophagaceae bacterium
CCACTTAAATGTGTGTGACTGAAGCCGGCAATGGTCTTGCTGCTGTAATGATAGCCTGCACACCAATCCCAACCTTCATCGCCGTTATCAGGGCTTAGCTGTACCATACCAAATGGAACTGTTGCTCCCGGGTACACATGCCCATGCCCACCCGTGCCGAGAAACGGATCAACAAATGAGGTGAGTGGGGGTGAGGGTTGATTACATGATAATGCGAGCAAAGCAATTGCAACTGATATGTATCTCATTCAGCGGTATTAAAATAATTGAAATAGACGATCCATTATTTAATGTAAGGATATTGCAGTTGAAACCAGTTGATCTGATCTTTTATTCCTTCATAAAAGAAAAAACATTCGCCTTTAAAACCATTGTTGCGGTTTGTCTGAATCATTTGATTTAACAGCGAGACGGAAGTTACATTGTTGCCAACTTTCAATAACACACCGGGATAAAAAGCTACTGCCGGATTTTTATAATAGCCTTTCTGTTGTGCAATGGTTGCATTGTAAGCAGCAATATCATAGCGGTAACATTGTGGCAAAACAGCATCAACCCAACCGCTGTCTACCCATGTTGGCCAGTCCTGCAAATACTCATCTCTTCCCCACGGATACGGACTGGGAGACATCGTGAGCATGATATTCGGTTTTACAGCTTTCACTTCGTTGCGCAGCCGTTTCATGAATGCATTTAATTTCTTTGTTCTCCATTCCAGCCAATATGCTTCTCTGTAATTCGCAGGTGGATCAAATCCGTTTTCTGTTTTAAACATGTTAACGGTATATGCATCATAACCTCCGGTTGATGGAAGCGCAGGCAAACGGTCATCGCCCTGCAAACCATCCACTTCATATTTTGTTGCCACTTCTTTGAACAGGCTGATCATAAAGTCCTGTACTTCCGGATCAAATGCATTCAGCCAATCGAAACCATTTTTCATCAGCAACTTTCCATCAATATCTCGGCCAGCCCAATTGGGTTTTGCTGCAAGTATATCGCCGCCGTTTGCAGAATAGGATGATGAAAATCCGTATTCAAACCAGGCGTGAACTTTAATGCCTTCGAGCTTTGCCTCTTCAATCATTTCTTTTAACGGATCTCTGCCGGCAAATCGCTCCATGATGGGTTTGCCGATGAGATTGTTCATCACCGTGCTTGGATAAATGGTACGTCCATTATTATAAGTAACAATAAAAATGTTGTTGATTCCTGCTTTCTTACAGTTCTGTACAGTTAACTTAATATTGTCTCTTGAATCGAGTGCAGTACTTGCTACATTCGTTACCCAAACACCACGGAGAGCATTAGGGTCCCACACGGGAGGTTGCGGATTAACCGGTGTGCCGGGATTGGTAGGTGTATTACCCGTTGTTCCTTTCTTTGAACAGGCAGGAAGAAAAGTTGCTAAAACCACACATGAAAAAATGTGTACCAAATACCGCAATCGTGACGAAGCCGCAAGCATGAAAAATTATTTTGAGTTTATTTATCGAACTTAATTAAAAATTATTATAAATTCACAAAAAGTTTTTAAAATATTTTATTTAAGTCTGTTTTACAGGCAGGCTTTGCTTAAACCAACTGATTGTGCCGCAACAAACAACCACACCCCGCCACCCCGCCACATGGATACCAACCACCTGGTTTGCAATGGGTTTACCTTTTGTTGCGCTGGCGACTGCTACTTCCATCATGTACAAGAATATGGGTATTTCCGATGGCAAGATTGCTTTTTGGACCTCGCTCATCATGCTGCCATGGACCATCAAGCCGCTTTGGGGACCTTTCCTAGAGATGTTTAAAACAAAGAAGTTTTTTGTTTATTCAACCCAGATCATCACCGGTGCGTTGTTTGGTCTGGCAGCGTTATCATTACATGCCGATTATTTTTTCAGCATTTCGATCACTGTTTTTTTTATCATCGCCATCAGCGGATCAACGCATGATACGGCTGCCGATGGTGTGTATTTAAATGAGCTTACACCAAAAGTGCAGGCACAGTATGTTGGCTGGCAAGGTGCGTTCTATAATATTGCCAAAGTATTTTCCGGTGGTTTATTGGTTTACCTCGCAGGCGAATTAGAAAAATCAAATGGTGTTGTGAATGCATGGACGGTGGTTTTGCTGATGTATGCTGTGGTGATGATCCTGTTGGGAATTTACAACAGGGCAATGTTGCCGCAGGGAGGCAAGTCGGCCGAAGTGCATTCTGTAAAAGAAGGATTTGATACGTTGAAAGATGTGATCATTACATTCTTTCAAAAGAAAAATATCTGGTACAGCTTGTGTTTTATTGTGCTGTATCGTTTTGCAGAAGGACAGGCAATTAAGATCACGCCGTTATTTTTTAAAGCAGCACGTGCCGATGGTGGTTTAGGATTATCCACATCGCAGGTAGGTGTATTGTATGGTGTGTTTGGTGCCATTGCATTTGTATTAGGTTCTATTGCGGCCGGTTATTTTGTATCGAACAAGGGATTAACACGCCGCACATTGCTGTTCCTTTGCGCTTTTTTTAATATACCGTTTGCGGCCTATGCTTATCTCGCCATAACACTACCTGTGAATGTGTACATCATTGGTTCGGCTGTTGCCATTGAATATTTTGGATATGGTTTTGGTTTTGTTGGATTGATCTTATTCATCATGCAGCAGATTGCTCCCGGCAAATACAAAATGGCGCATTATGCATTTGGAAGTGGCTTGATGAGTCTTGGTTTTTTATTGCCTTCAATGGTGAGTGGTTATGTAAGCGATTGGCTGGGCTACAAAGAATTTTTCATTTGGGTATTAGTTTCTACCATACCGGCTTTTCTTGTTACATGGCTGGTGCCGTTACAGAAATTTGAAGAAGAAGCACAACAAGCGACAACTTAATTACAAGATGATGTACAAACGAAATTTATGGATGCTGTTGTTTGTTATATGTTTTCAATTGCTGAAAGCACAGGCAACTTATGATTCATCTTTCCGTTTTTATTATTACGATCAGAAGCTGAGTATGTTTGAACAGATGTCAACACCTAAGAAAGTAATTGTGTGGTTGGGCGATAGTATTACGGATGGTGGTGAATGGAGCGAATTATTTCCGGACTACAATACAATGAACCGCGGCATCAGCTCCGATAATACGTTTGGTGTGCTGAACAGGCTATATGAAGTAGTAAAGCGGAAACCCCGGAAGATCTTTTTGCTGATTGGTATTAACGATATTGCAAGAGGAGTTCCAGATGATGTGATTCTTGGTAATTACTATAAGATCGTTGACAGTATTCAACTGCAATCGCCTTCCACCAAACTTTACATACAGAGTTTATTACCCACCAATAACAGTTTTACACAGTTTAAAAACCATCAGAATAAAACAGAACATGTGTTGAAGGTGAATGAAGGATTGAAAAATCTTTGTGCTGAAAAGAAGATCACTTACATCAATCTCTATGATGCTTTTTTAAATGCTGATGGGAAACTGCACGAAAAATATACCAATGATGGATTGCATTTAACGGGTGAAGGATATCGTCATTGGAAACAACTATTGATCAACGGAAAATATCTCAACTAAGATGCTCATCACAGGAACATTTATCGACGAAATCAGCCATGATATTCCCCATCAAAACTGGGGTGCGGCTGAATGGGAGAAAGACTTTCAGCACATGAAAGCAGCAGGTATTAACACCGTTATTCTTATTCGCAGCGGTTACCGTCGTTTTCTCACGTATCCGTCAAGTTATCTGATTCAGAAACACGGCTGCTTTGCGCCGCCAGTTGATCTGGTGGAATTGTATTTATCTCTGGCAGATAAATACAACATGCAATTCTATTTTGGTTTGTACGACAGCGGTATTTATTGGGATACCGGTGATCTTACACATGAAATTGATGATAACAAATTTGTGATCGATGAAGTGTGGAAGAAGTATGGTCATCATCCGTCGTTTAAAGGTTGGTACTTAAGTATGGAGATCAGCCGTAAAACAAAAGGCGCAACAGAAGCATTCCGCACATTGGGTTTGCAATGCAAGCAGGTGAGTGGCGGATTGCCGACATTTATTTCTCCGTGGATCGATGGCAAGAAAGCAGTGATGGCAGCTAGTAGTTCCATTACAAAAGAAGATGCTGTTTCATTAGAAGAACATGAAAAGGAGTGGAATGAAATTTTTGATGGCATCAAAGGTGCCGTTGATGCAGTGGCTTTCCAGGATGGACATATTGACTACAGCGAGCTGGAAGATTTTTTTCGCATCAATAAAAAATTAGCCGACAAACATGGCATGCAATGCTGGACCAATACTGAAACATTTGATCGTGATATGCCCATTAAGTTTCTACCGATCAAGTTTGAAAAACTGAAATTGAAATTAGATGCAGCAAGGCGTGCAGGGTATGATAAAGCCATCACCTTTGAGTTTTCACATTTTATGAGTCCACAATCGGCCTACATCCAGGCGCATCATTTATACAACCGTTATTTAGAATACAAGTCAACTTTTTAACTCATCTGCAGTCGGTTTCCCGCCAGTCATGAAGGTATCAATGTGTAAGGCGAAGAAACGGCTATGATCAAACAAACAACAAATGAAACAGATTACTTTTTTGCTTTTTACTTTTTTCATTTTCACTGCCTGTGCACAAAAGAAAACTGAAGAACCTATCCGTGGTACGTGGATCACCAATGTGGCAAGCCAGGCTTTGTCATCAAGAGAAAAAGTAAAAGAAACCGTAGCACTCTGTAAGCAAAATGGCCTCAATCATATTTTCGTTGTTGTTTGGAACAGAGGGATGACCATGTATCCCAGTGATGTAGTGAATGAATACATCGGCATTAAGCAGGATCCAAAGTTTAACGGTCGTGATCCGATCAAAGAAATGATCGAAGAAGGACATAAAGCAGGCTTAAAAGTACATGCCTGGTTTGAATTTGGATTTTCGTATTCGTATAAAGACAGTACGGCATTGTGGTTACAAAAATATCCGCAATGGGCAGGGAGAGACAGTAAAGGAAACCTGTTGCAGAAAAACGGATTCTATTGGTGGAGTGCTATTAATCCGGAAGTGCAACAGTTCATGCGAAAGTTGGTAGCAGAGTTTGTATCGAAGTATGAAGTAGACGGTGTACAGGGAGATGATCGTATGCCTGCAATGCCTGGCGAAGGTGGATACGATGCTGCTACATTAAAATTTTATGCTGCCCAACATAACGGTGCTGTACCACCGCAAAATGCAAAAGAAGAAAAATGGCTGCAGTGGAAAGCCGATCAGTTGAGTTTATTTGGTAAAACATTGTATGAAGATGTAAAGAAGATCAAGCCAGACTGTTTGGTTACATGGGCGCCAAGTATTTATCCATGGAGCAAGGAACAATACCTGCAGGATTGGCCGAAATGGTTAAAGGAAGGGTATGCTGATTATATTATTCCGCAGCTCTACCGTTATAAACTTGATGCCTATGAAAATGTTTTGAAGGAACTGGATACACAGGTGCCTGCTGAATTAAAGCACAGAGTATTTCCGGGTATACTTACATCATTGGGCGACGGTTATCAATCATCCCGTGAGTTAACCGATCAAATGATCGAGTTAAACCGGAAACATGGATACAATGGAGAAGTGTTTTTTTACTTCGAAACATTGAATCGATTGAAAGGTTCTTTTTATTCAACTAAAAAATAATTGATGATGGTGCGTTTAAAAACAACGGCGCTACTGCTGTTAACTGTTATTGTTTTTTCCTGCTCAAAGAAATCAAGTCCGGGCGGTAATACAGGCGGACCGGTGAATCCTCCGGTAGTTGTGCCGGTTACTCCGTTAATCAGTTTGCCACAAGGATGGAAACTATCAACAACAGTAGGTTCTAATTTTCCTACGGGCATTCAGGTATTTACATTTGATAGTTTATACAGTGGTAAAAAAGTAAAAGCATTTTGTGTGGCATACGACAGCAAGAATACACAATTCGAATTCAAACCCGTAATGTCGGCAACTGCAAAAAAGCCAAGTGAATTTTATGCACAGGAAACGGGTATTGTGTATGCCTGTATCAACGGTGGATTTTTTGGCGGCAACCAATCTTTCAGTTTAGTAAAGTATAATAATACCGTATCATCAGCCAACATCAAGGTATTGAACCGTACATACAATGCTGTGTCTACGCCTTACTATCCAACACGTGCTGCCTTTGGTGTTACAGCTGCAGGTACACCATCTGTTTCATGGGTGTATAGTATCGGAACAGGCAATAATAATGTGTACAGTTACCCAACCGTAAGTCCTAATGCAGAGGGTTCAGCACCTCAGCCTGTACCTGATGAAAATTTCCCAACAGGAGGGGCTTCATGGAATACAGTGAGTGCAATTGGTGGTTCGCCTATGTTATTAAAAGCTGGCAATGTATCCATCACCGATGTGCAGGAACTCATCAGTATCAACAATGCAACTTCACGGCCACGCTCGGCCATTGGTTATAATGCAAACGGAATCGTGCTGTTGCTGGCCATTGAAGGCGATAATGCAGCAGGTGGTTATGCCGGTTTAAATCTGAATGAGCTGGCGAATCTGTTAAAAGATCTTAGTTGCACAGATGCTGTAAATTTGGATGGTGGTGGCTCCACTTCACTGGTGATCGGTAACCAGCGTACTGTACGTCCCGGCGATGGAACGGAACGTCCCGTAATTAGTGCCGTGTTGATCAAGCGTAAATAAAATGAAGCAGATTGTTTTTGCAGTGAGTTTATGTTGTTGCCAATTTGTATTTGCACAAATGGCAGACACTCGTTTCTTTTTTGCATCAAAGCAATGTCGTGATTCCGTTGCATTACAACTGCAACAGCAAGTTGAACGAACGGTACAGCTTCCGTTGAATAACGAAACCTATGATAACTGGATGGGTGCTTACTGGGCAATGGAGTTGATGTCGTACAAGCCCACCGGTTATGCATCCATTATTCCAAAGCAGATCAGTGAACTGACAAACTTTGGCCCCGGTTTTCAACGTTCGTTTTTTGAAATGCTGTACACGCTTTATCCCGGTGAGTTTAATGAAGAAGTAAAACTTGTCTGGCAAAAACTGCGTTCAGATAAAGTAAAAGCAATGGCGCTGGAATACCTTGCTGCATCAAATGTATTGGTGGATGTACATGCAGACGATGCATTTGTAAAGTCGGTTTATTTTCCAGCTTACAACTACGTACGAAATAAATCATCACAACCACTTCCTGCCAAGCATTTGTTTCTGGATACTTCTTTTCTAAATGGACAAACAGTGTTGTGCAGCTTTCAATCAACCGATCGAAATAAGCCCGGCTACCTGATGATACGTACAGCCGATGGCCGTTGGCTTGCTGATGAAAATGGAAAAGAATACCGTTTCCCGCAACTGGCACGTGCCATTAATAATCTTCCGTTTTATTTAACCAATGGGAATACGCCGCAGGGATTGTATCGTATCAACGGATTTGATACATCGGATAATAACTGGATCGGACCAACCACCAATCTGCAAATGTGTTTGCCGTTTGAAAAAGCCAAACTACCTTTTTTTGAGAAAGACACCGCTTATCAAACGGTCTATGAAAAATTGTTAGGCTCCTCTTTGAATCAATACAAATCGTTGTGGGAGAGTTTCACAGCCGGTAAGCTTGGTCGAACAGAAATTATTGCCCATGGTACAACCATCGATCCTGAATTTTATAAAAGTAAATCGTATTATCCCAATACACCGTCGTTGGGTTGTTTGTGCAGCCCTGAGATGTGGAATGAAGCAGGTGAAAGAACATATAGTTCACAGCAGGAATGGATCAATCTGGTGATGCAGATAAGTCCGGCACCGAAATATCTGATAGTAGCTGATATTGATGATATTTTTTTCAACTAAATCTATTTTTAAGATAAGTTAAAAAAATACTTTCATCGACCTGATTGATAGTTTTGAGCGAATTCCTACCCGCATATTTGAAAATGCA
>CAYMSG010000157.1:0-7962 GCA_964392955.1 uncultured Chitinophagaceae bacterium
CAGCCGGTGCGATTGTTTAGCCAACTCACGTAACAGAAAAAGAGGGGTTTGGGCACTTCCATGAACAAATACCCGTTGCCCGCTTTTTATAACGGCAAGTGCCTGTTCAACTGATTGGTAATGGATGTGTCTGTACATATGCCAAGAATTAAAATGCAAAAATAAATTACCAAATACCGGCCTTACCTGTCTACAAACAGTTCAACTATTGATTCGGAGCAGCGTCTTTCAGGTAATTTGTCCCCTGTTCCGGCAATTCTTTTTGGCTGATTAGAAAAATTCAGGCTCTTGAAACAATAAATTACCCGGAACGCTTTACAACTCATTCGGCTAAATTTGCGTTTTCAAAAACAACTTTTGCAGACCAAATGCAGTCATAACAGCTGTATGTTCTTTTCTCAACAAAAAATTACAACAAAACAGATGAAATTTCTATCGATGATCCTTGTTTTTGTGACCATGGGATTGGGAGCAACCGCACAAAACGGAACCAAATTGCCGCCACTCGATAAATCGCCCATGGATATGAGCTATTATCCGGTGAACTACCCGGTACTCCGTATTCAACCCAATAAAATAACCGAACCGTTGATTGCACGGGTGGTGTACAGTCGCCCCTCCAAAAGCGGACGTAAAGTATTTGGCGAACTGGTGGAAGATGGGAAGATCTGGCGACTGGGAGCAAACGAGGCAACTGAAATTGAATTTTTCCGGGATGTGAAAGTGGGCGGCAAAACAGTCAAGAAAGGACGTTATACCATGTATGCATTGGAAAGCCCCGCCAAATGGACAGTGATCATTAATAAAGAAACCGATGTGTGGGGCGCATTTAAATATGATGCTTCAAAAGATGTGGTACGGATAGATTGCCCGGTGATCAAAACCCCGGATGTTACCGAATCTTTTACAATGGTTTTTGAAAAAGCAACAGAAAAAAGTATTCACCTGATCATTGATTGGGATGATGTGATGGTGAAAATGCCGATTTCATGGTAAGTACGATGTTAGATGTACGTGGTGAACTAAATTTTCATTCGTTTGATAAATAGTTAATAAAGCTCTGTAGAAATGCAGGGCTTTTTTATTATTGTTGTAGATGCGCTCGCTTCCCATGAAGGATTCGTTGAAAAAAATAAATTGGAGACAAATAGTTATACATGCTTTAGCGATGTGGTTTTTCATGTATGCCTTTGAAACACTGACAACATTATTTTACTTAGATACTGTTGAGCTGATCAGAAATACTAATGGAAACACAGAAGAAATTTCAAAGCGTGATGCGTTTTGGCCAGTCAAAACAACTTCGTATTTAGTTTCTGTTGGATTTATATCGTTAGCAGGTCTCTTTTTGGGGTTTGTTACAGGTCTTATACTTTCAAGCAAAAACAATTGGTTTTGGTTCAACACATTTCTTTCTCTAGCGCTGATCCTTATACTAATGCAATTACGCTTAACCGGATGGTCTCAGCTAAAAATATTCTTATATTTTCCAGGTCAATTATTTTCAAACTTATTTATCGAATTTCTGATAAATGGAGTACTGCTACTGTCAATCGGCTTATTACTATTCTTTTTAAATCCCATCACCCGATTTATTTCCAACAAGCCAAAAGTAAACTAACACTTTTCTTTTTGGTTTATCTGCATTGAATGTTCGATTTTTACAACATGTGTGGTATTGCAGGAATTATTTCAATGAATCCAAATCATGTTTCAACAGAACGATTGAAACAAATGACCAATGTCCTTGCTCATCGTGGACCGGATGGTGAAGGTTTTTGGTTGAATGAAAACAACACGGTTGGTTTTGGTCACCGGCGTTTGGCAATTCTTGATTTGAGCGAGGCGGGTAAGCAGCCAATGCATCTCTTCAACCATTACAGTATTACCTACAACGGCGAGATCTATAATTATCTTGAACTGAAAGAAAAACTGCAGCAGAAGGGTTACACGTTTCGTACACAAACCGATACAGAAGTGATCCTGGCTGCCTACGATCACTGGAAAGAAGAATGCCTGCAACAGTTCGATGGCATGTTTGCCTTTGCTATCTGGAACGAACAGGAACAAACGTTGTTTGCGGCCCGTGACCGCTTTGGCGAAAAACCGTTCTATTATTTTTTCGATGGCGAGCAGTTTTTATTCGCCAGTGAAATGAAAGCAATATGGGCCGCAGGTGTTGAAAAAACAATCGACCACAGCATGCTGCTCAACTATATCGGGTTGGGCTGGGTAAAAAACCCATCAAACCTGTCACAAACGTTTTATCAAAATATCAGCAGCTTGCCCCAATCGCACTGCATCAAGCTGAACCTGCGAAATGGAAGCAATGAAATTGTTCAATACTGGGATCTGGATAAAGAAACAAAAGCAACCTTAACTGAGGCGGAAGCCATCGAACAGTTCAAGCAACTGTTCAATACATCTGTACAAAGACGATTGCGAAGTGATGTGGAAGTAGGCACATCGCTCAGCGGTGGACTTGATAGTTCAAGCATTGCAGCAATGATCGAAGCCCAAATTCCAAAACCCCAATTACAAAACCCAAATTCCAAAATACAGGTCTTCACCGCCTCCTTTCCCGGTTTTGAAAAAGATGAAACGGCTTATGCGAAACAGGTAGCAGAGCAATTTCAACTGAAACATCATCTTGTTACACCAACAGCAGTAACATTATTGAATGATATTGAGCGTTTGATCTATCATCAGGAAGAACCGTTTCAATCAAGCAGTATCTATGCTCAATACAAAGTGTATGAACAGGCGAAACAACATGGTATCAAAGTCATTCTCGATGGACAAGGTGCTGATGAAACCTTGGCTGGCTATCACAAATACATTCACTGGTTTCTGCAGGAGAAAATGCGTGCATCGTCAGTCGTAAGTCGTGAGTTGGAGGCATTTGCTGCAAATAATATTTCCATTGACTGGAGTTGGAAAAATAAACTGGCGGCACGGTTTCCGGAAATGGCAGCTGTTCAATTAGAAAACAAAGCCAATAAAGAACTGCTGAATAACAAATTCATCACAAACAAGTATCGTAAATCTCATTTTAATAAGAAAAGTATATTCAAACCAACTGTCAGCAAACTCAACGATCTGCTTTATTATAATACCATGCGAAACGGACTGGAAGAATTGTTGCGTTATGCTGATCGTAACAGCATGGCGCATGGCGTGGAAGTGCGTTTACCTTTCTTATCACACGAACTGGTGCAGTTTATTTTTTCATTGCCTTCGCATTATAAAATACAGAATGGTTTTACAAAATATATTTTACGTGAAAGTATGAAGCAACTGCTTCCTGCTTCCATTGTTTACCGAACCGATAAGATCGGTTATGAGCCACCGCAGCAACAATGGATGCAATCGGAAGGGTTTCAGGAATTGTTGCAAAACAGCCGGCAAAAACTGGTAAAAGAGAATATCCTGAAAAAAGAAATTCTGCAACAGCCCGTTCATGCACAATCAGCACATGCTGTTAAGAATGATGACTGGCGTTATTTCTGTGCGGCCCATCTCTTGTAATTCCTCATCTTTGCAATCCGTCTGACGCCCTCGTCTGATGGAGCAGATAACACAACTCATTCGTCAGACGAAAAAAAATATAGATATGAAAATCGATACAAAAATGATTCATGCCGGTTCGCATCCCGATCCTTCAACCGGCGCAATTATGACACCCATTTATCAAACCAGTACATACGTGCAGGAAGCGCCCGGTGTAAACAAAGGTTTTGAATATGCAAGAAGTCAGAACCCAACTCGTTTCGCATTGGAAGAAGCAGTGGCCTTGATTGAAAACGGAAAGTTTGGTTTGGTGTTTGGCAGTGGTGTGGCTGCAACAGATGCAGTGATCAAATTATTGGCACCCGGTGATGAAGTGATTGCAGCGAGTGATATGTATGGCGGCACCTATCGTTTGTTCATGAAAGTGTTTGAAAAATTCGGGCTAAAGTTTATTTATGTAGATACTACCAATCCTGCCAATGTGAAAGCAGCAATCACTGCCAATACAAAACTCATCTGGCTGGAAACTCCCACCAATCCGTTGATGAATATTACCGACATCAAAGCTGTTTCTGAAATTGCAAAAGAAGCCGGTGCATTGCTTTGTGTGGATAACACCTTTGCTTCTCCTTATTTACAAAACCCGTTAGATCTTGGTGCTGATATTGTAATGCACTCTGCAACAAAATATCTTGGAGGTCATAGTGATGTGATACAAGGTTGTTTAGTAATGAACGATAAAGACCTTCGTGAAAAATTATACTTCATTCAAAAAAGCTCCGGTGCTGTTCCCGGACCAATGGATTGTTTTCTTGTGTTGCGTGGAATTAAAACCTTGGCTGTGCGCATGAGAGCGCATTGTGCCAACGGTGCAAAAATTGCACATTGGTTAAAAGCCAATCCCAAAGTGGCGAAAGTGTACTGGCCCGGTTTTACTGATCATCCGGGGCATGCAATTGCAAAAGCACAAATGCGTGACTTTGGCGGCATGATCAGTTTTGAATTGAAAGACGATAGTATTGAAGAAGCAAGACGTGTTTTATCATCCACCCATTTATTTGCATTAGCTGAAAGTCTAGGCGGTGTTGAAAGTCTCATCAATCATCCGGCAAGTATGACCCATGCTTCTATTCCAAGAGAAAAACGTATCAAAGATGGTTTGCACGATTCGTTGATCCGTTTGAGTGTGGGTATTGAAGATGCTGATGATCTGATTGAAGACTTGGCGAAAGCGATTGGATAAACACAACCCTGAGCGAAGTCGAGATACGAACAAACAGCAAAAGAATTTCGTAACTTGTAACAAACATCATTTTATGCCTTACAATAAAGAAGAGCTACTGAAGCTTTCAGTTGAAGAGCGAATTAAGCTTGCAGAAGAGCTGTGGGAAAGTGTGGATGATGAACAACTCCCTGTTACGGATGTTGAGATCAGTATTGCGGAAGAGCGGTATGAAGCTTATCTCAAAAATCCAAAAGATGGAATGAGTTGGGATGAGTTTAGAAAAAAGATCAACGACAAGTATGGATTTTAATATTGTTGTAAGATCAGATGTATGGATAGATGTTGAAAGTGCCATTGATTGGTATGAGCATGAAGTCAGAGGTTTAGGACAACGTTTCTTTAATAATTTTGAGCAGGCTAAAATCAAAATAGTTTCTAATCCTCATTATTACTCGTTCATTACAAAATACGTAAGGCGTTGTCCGATTAAGAAATTTCCCTTTAGTGTTTTATATACAGTTGAAGATGATACTATTTATCTGCTTGCAGTAATTCACAGGAGACGAAGTAATGCATACATCAGAAAAAGAATTAAGCGATAAGCGACAACTAAAAAAGTTTCTCAATGTGAAGGTTGATTTCTACAATCAACCTTCGTTCATTAAAGATGATCCCATCTGCATCCCTCACCTGTTTACCAAACAACAGGATATTGAGATCGCCGGTTTTTTTGCCGCCATCTTCGCCTGGGGTAACCGCACCACCATCATCAACAAAGCAAGAGAACTGATGCAGCTGATGGATATGCAACCACATGATTTTTGTTTGAACCATACTTCCGGTGCATTAAAAAAACTAAGTGGTTTTAAGCATCGCACATTTAACGCTGATGATCTCTATTATTTCATTGAATTCTTTCAGCAGCATTATTCAAAACATGATTCATTAGAAACGGCTTTCTTCCCAACAAAAGGAATGACGGCGGAAGAAGGATTGAATCATTTCAAAAACTATTTCTTCTCATTCGAACATCTGAAACGAACCGAGAAACATGTGTCAGCACCCATGCAAAAATCAACCTGCAAGCGGTTGAATATGTATTTGCGTTGGATGGTGAGAGATGATAACAAAGGCGTTGATTTTGGTATTTGGAAAAACATCAAACCGGCTGATTTGATTTGTCCGCTGGATGTGCATGTATCAAGAGTAGCACGGCAGTACGATTTGCTTCATCGAAAACAAGACGATTGGGAAGCAGCACTGGAACTCACCGCCAATCTGCGTACCTTAGACAAGAACGATCCCGTGAAATATGATTTCGCATTATTCGGCACAGGTGTCATGGAACATAAACTTTAGAAACAATACAAATGAACCCCGTTAAGCTCATCCAGTTTTTGATTCTGCTTATTGTGAACTTCATCATCGTTTCATTGATCAACTATGCCTTTTTGGTTTGGGTGGCCAATAAACCAGAAACCACGATCAGCTCCGTATTGGTAAAAAGTGCCATCATCGCCATTGTATTAACGGTGTTGTTTACGTTTTACAATAAACGGAACGACAATTCAAATGAATGACCCCAATCTGGATATCATCCCATTGCTCAACAAGGAATTGTCGCTGGAACTTTCTGATAAGTTGTCGGTCAACGAACTGGAGCAGCAACTCACCAACCACATCAACCATCTCATTAATACTGATTTTGAAAAACTGGTCTACTATCTCTACCGCATTGATGTAAACGAAACAAAAATGAAACAACTGCTGCAGCAACAGGGCGGAGAAAATGCTGCACAGTTGATCGCACGCCTCATCATCGACAGGCAACTGCAAAAAATCAAATCAAGAGCAGAGCATACTCCTCCTGCAACAAATGAAGATGATGCAGAACGTTGGTGATTAATTTTTTCTTTCGAAACTTTCTGTTGTGGTATAAACAATACAATCCATTAACTTTAAACATCAACATTTAACCAACTGCTCATGAATTTCCTCAAACGATTGCTGAAATGGATGCTGATTTTGATTGTACTACTCACAGCTCTTTATTTTGTTGGGCCTAATCCATCCACTCCAACGTATACAACCACATTGCCTGTTGTGCCTGCAGATGCTGCTGCATTAGAAAATTATATTGCACAAAATGAAGCACAACGAAAAGTAAAACCTGAAAATGAAGCACGGATCATTTGGCAAAATGATTCATTGAAACAAAAAACAGAATATGCGATTGTGTACCTGCATGGTTTTTCTGCTTCGCAGGAAGAAGGCGATCCCGTACATACAGCTATCGCCAAAAAATTTGGTTGCAATTTATATTTAGCTCGCTTAGCTGAACATGGAATTGATACAAGTGATGCAATGCTGCATCTTACTGCCGAAAACTACTGGGAGAGTGTAAAGCAAGCCTATGCCATTGGTAAGCAAATCGGCAATAAAGTAATTATAATGGGTACATCTACTGGTGGAAGCAATGCGTTACAACTGGCAGCCAATTATCCGGATGTGTATGCGCTGGTGTTGTTATCCCCCAATATTGCTATTAATGATCCCAATGCATGGCTGGCGAATAATCCCTGGGGTTTACAAATTGCACGGCTTGTAAAAGGGTCTGATTATCACATTACCGCTGATCAGCGTGATATTTACAAAGCGCATTGGTATTCAAAATATCGTCTCGAAGCTGTTGTCAATCTGCAGGAATATTTAGAGACCGCAATGATTCCGGAAACATTCAGCAAAGTGAAACAGCCAACGCTCATGTTATACTATTATAAAGATGAGCAACAGCAGGATAATGTGGTGAAAGTACCTGCCATGCTGAAAATGTTTGATGAACTTGGCACAGCAGTTGAGCAAAAACGAAAACTGGCAATGCCCAATACCGGTGATCATGTATTGGGAAGTTATATTAAATCGAATGATTACCAGGGCGTAGAAGTAGAAATCACAAAGTTCATGACAGAGGTATTGAAAATGCAAATGCAACCATAATTTTTCACATTCAATCTAAAGCGTATGAGTCAGTTATCACGCAGAGATGCATTAAGAGCATTGGGTATTACTGCCGGTGCTTCCATGTTGCCGTTTGCAACATGGGCTAACAATGAAACCGGTGAACAGTATCTGCTGCCTGATCATCTCCATCTCCCAACAATAGACAAACCCATTACTGCCATCACCTGTGGTGCCGGTAACCGTGGCAATGTATATGGAAACTATGC
>CAYMSG010000158.1:0-7953 GCA_964392955.1 uncultured Chitinophagaceae bacterium
ATATTCTTCAGGAATAAAGGCCCTACCGCCAACATTGATGAAAATTTGCGGCGCAGATCATCTTGTCCCCTTTACCTCTACTTCATAATCTGAAATAAACTTTGCTTCTCCTTCAATGAATGTAATATTTTCATTTTCTGATAAGCCTTTACGCATACCATTTACAGATTTAGCTATTAATTCATCTTTCCTTTTTTTTATGGATTTGATATTGGCGGAAAAACTACCCATGAAATCAACCCCAACATCTGTGGCGTGTTGAATATCCCACATTCTTCTGGCAGAGGCCACATAAGTTTTTGTTGGTGTGCAGCCTACATTAAGGCAGGTGCCACCTACTTCTTTTTTCTCTATAAAGGCAACCTTTTTGCCTTTAGCAGCTAAAGAAAATACCAAAGGTGTGCCTGCCTGTCCTGAGCCAATAATTATTGCGTCAAAATTTTTCATCTCTTATTTTTTATGGTAATTATTTTATAGTTTATTAGTGCCTGAATTTTAATTTTTCAATAATGGCGGGTGATAGTGCAGCCGTATAACCGGCACTGTCTGTTAGAACACCCTTTATTCCATTGGTTGTTTCTATGGCAAATGCCTCTTCTAAATCTTCATAATTAGAGTTGCCGTCAAACCGGTGGTATTCCACTACATTAAATTCATCGGCTGCAAAGGCGGTATCTATTGCCGGGCAGAAAATATGATTTTCCTTCAGGTTAAAATCATAAATAAAACCTCTTTTGTTCAAGTCGGTTAATGCCTCTGATAATGATTGATAGGTATACATTACTGAATTTATTTTTAAAAAATATTTATTCTATAACTGCGATTTCAATTTATTCCATGCTGTACTAAAGTCAAGGGTATAATTATCCCGGGGCGCTGTAGTACTTAGCTGGGGATGATGAAGCCATTTTACCTGTGCAGGACTTAAATATTATTCTGCATTTTCCTTATACGGTAAGGCCTGGTTAATTTTTGTTCGTTGTGCCGGCGTAAGTGGCAAGTAGCGGTATTCAGTTTGTTTAAGATAATACTGCGGGTCTGCATCGCTACGAAAACCTGATGATGACTTCAACACATAAAACCCTTGCTGCAAAGCATAGTTGTCCAATTCGGTTTCAGAACTTACTGATGGGTCATAAACCACCTTTACCACTTCTTTTGAATCAACAAAGCCGGGTTCGGTACTAAGCACTGCAGGTTGCTGTGCCAACGATGTTTCGCCAGACCAGAAGCAAGGTGTTTCATATACTTTAGTTTTAGTATAGCCAAAAGCCAGTTTTAAGTCTTTCTCTAACAGGTTTGCATAGGCCGGTATCTGCTTTCCCTTTTTCTTTAATGCTTCCGTTATTTTGGTAAGCATTGATACAGGCTCATAGTTATCTTCCAGTTTGGGGATAATGTCCTTTCCGTTTTCATCAATAAAATGTGCCACAGGATTATTCCATGAAGGCTCATTATAAAGGCGCAGAATTTCAGCGTCCTTACCTGGCTTGTTGTTATATATAGCAAGAGGAATAAATTCATTCTCTATCAAATCTACCATTAATGGATGGCTGAGTACATTACGGCCATAATTAACACAAGTGGCGCAACCCGGAATTTCCTGAAAAAATAAAAGTATTGGCTTTCCTGTTTCTTTACTTTTCTGCAATGCATCCTGGTAATTTCTATACCATCTTACTTTGCCCAATTCAATATTTTGATTTGCCGGATTGGTAATATTAATATTTTCCATTTTTAATGTTTGATTGCTATGAACGCCGCAGGCAGTAATCCTTGCCACCGCAGCGATGAAAAAAATCTGAATAACTATTTTACTTCCTCGTCTCATATTCTTTAAAACATCTTTTTAACTACTACTGGCATTACTTTTTTTGTTTGTTTAAAAACTCAATGAGTGCATGCCAATATTCTTTGTAGTTGGATGTTTCTTCCCAAAGTGTTTTGCTGCCATGTCTGCCTTCCGCAGCAGGTTCAAAAATTGTTCTGTACGTTTGAGGCGTTGCCGCAAATATTCGTTGCCAACTATGTAATTCCCCTTTTGAGGATGTGAATAAAGTTGAAATATTTATTTGAGCGGCCCATTCTGATACCACTTTATTATCGTACAAAAAATACTCACCGGGCGAAAATGAAACCGCTGCTGAAAGAACATTGGCAAATTTTGCTGCCATTATAAGCGCTAAAGAAGCGGAGTAAGAACTGCCGATAATAATTTTTGTTGAACCTTTAAAATTATCTGCCAGGTATTGTATACCTGCTTCAATATCCGGTACTGCATCCACATACTTTAAGGGCAAGCCTTTACTGTGTGCATGCCGGGCTGTTTGATTTTGTATGCCATTTACTTCATTGCCGCTTCGCTGGTCAAGTGCAAGGCAGGAGAAACCCAGGTCAACGAGTTTTGGTGCTGTTTCAATATACTCACCACGGCTATAGCCAGCCTGGTGGCAAAGCAGGATAACCGGGGCTGATTTGTTTTCATTCAAATACAAATCAGCCGTTACTTCTACATCATCTGCGCTGTTAAATTTTATTGTTGTCATTTTCATCAATTAAATGTGTAGTAAAATAAACCGGCCCGCTTACAGTTTTATGCACCGGGCATTTAGAGGCAACTTCTTTTAGCTTCATTCGCTGTTCTTCTGTAAGATTGCCCCCCAGTTTTATTTTTTTAGTAATGTGGTCAAGCTTGCCCATCTCTTCAATATCCAGGTTCAGTTCGGCTGCATGCTTTTTTGCATACGTTAAGTACACATATACTTCTTTTAAATCCCAATTGCTGCGCTGTGCATAGAGTTTTAAAGTGAGCACAGTGCACGAGCCAATGGAAGCTACCAGCAACTCGTAAGGTGATAAGCCCAGGTTGTTGCCCCCAAAATCTATTGGCTCATCACCAACGATGTGATGGGATGAGGTATAGATATGATTTGTATAAGGTACTGTTGTTTCATGGTACACTAATACCTGTTCACCGTTTGTATCTTTTTTATCAGGGCTATTAGTATTGGTAACAGGTACATATCTTTTTATCCAGGAGCTTAATACATCAGCTACATAAAAAGCATCCTCTTTGTTAGTGAGTAAATGGTCGGCCCCATCCAGGCTGATAAAACTTTTGGGATGCTTTGCCTTATGATAAAGGGATGCTGCATTTTCAATTTCTACAATTTTATCCTGTGGCGAATGAAAAATGAGCAATGGCCTTCTCAATTTACCTACTTCGTCTTCTACCTGATGTGTTTCTAAATCATCAATAAATTGTTTTCTGATGGTAAACGGCCTGCCGCCAATGGCGAGCAAAGCATAACCTTTCTTTTCAATAGTTTCTTCCAGGTTGCCAAAATGTTTGGTTACATGGCTTGCATACGAAGGGGCCGCAATACTCACTACTGCCTTTATATTTGGCAGGCGGTTGGCAGCGATAATAGCGGCAGCGCCTCCCAATGAATGGCCTATGAGTATAGATGGCGCTACATAATTTTCCGTAAGAAAAGTATTGACATCTTCTATATCAGAAATATTATTTGAGAAATTGGTTTCACTAAAATCCCCTTCACTATGACCCAAACCGGTAAAATCAAAATTGAGCACACTGATGCCACTGCTTGTAAGGGAATTGGAGATATTTTTTACAATACCAAGGTTAGAGGAACAAGTAAAGCAGTGTGCAAAAATGGCAATAATGTTTACCTCGCTATTTGCCGGCTTTACAAGATGTGCCGACAATCTTTCACCATTCCTATTTTTAATATTGAGATTTTCAGTTATCATTTTTACTAAATAATTATTTTACCAAGCGAATGCCACCATACATCCAGCGCATATCAGGATGAAAAAAGTTACGATAAGTATTTCTGCTGTGGTTATGAGGAGTTGCTACAGAAGCCCCTCTCATTACCATTGTGTTTATCATAAACTTTCCGTTGTACTCACCCAATGCGCCAGGGGCTTTATTAAAACCCGGATAAGGCAGGTAGGCGCTGTTTGTCCACTCCCAAAGCTGGCCCCATTCAAATAAGTTTGATGCCGCTTCCCATTCAAATTCTGTCGGCAATCGCATGCCTTTCCATTCTGCATAGGCAAATGCTTCGTAAAAACTGATATGCTTTACAGGTTCATCAATTTTCAATTCCTGTAAACCCGATAAATCATACTCGTACCATTTGCCTTCAATCAAATGCCAGTACATTGGAGAGATAATCTTATTGTTATTGACCCAATGCCAGCCGTCATCATGCCAGTAATTAAAATTGGTATGACCACCTGCTTCAATAAACTGTAAGTATTCACCATTTGTAACAGGATTGGCTGCTATGTCAAAAGCATTCAAATACACTTTGTGCCTTCCTAATTCATTATCAAAACAAAAAGCATTTCCTGTATGGCCTATTTCATAAATACCTTCATTAACAGAAATAAATTTTTGTGGAGAAGAAATTGGGTTTAGTTCAAATCCTTTACCATATAGTGGAAATGTAGGTTGATGCCCCAGAATGTATTTAATGTCGTATACAAATAATTCCTGGTGCTGCTCTTCGTGGTTAATGCCAATTTCAATTATACTTAATGCCTCATCAGGTAGAGATTGACTCAACAACTCATTCATTTGTTCATCCACATAAGCTCGGTATGCAAACACTTCAGCTACCGATGGCCTTGTCATCAATCCTCTTATTGGCCTCAGGACCCGCTTGCCTACATTGTTATAATAGCTGTTGAACAAGTAAGAAAAGTCATCATGATAAACTTTATACCCTTTTTTATAAACAGATAAAACAAACTGCTCCCAAAACCAGGTGATATGTGCCAGGTGCCATTTTGGTGGAGATACAAATGCAGCAGGCTGTACCGAAAAATCTTCGTTGATAATAGGCTTCACTAAATCTTCAGAATATTTTCTTATTCTGTTATATCTATTGATTATTGTCTCCATGTTTATCGCCTGATTTTTTTGGTTAAAATTTTTGTGAGCCATTCAAAAAACAATTCAATTACAATGGCCAGCAAAGCAGCCGGTATAGCGCCTTTTAAAATAAGTTCTGTGTTATTTAATGCTAATCCCGTCACAATATATTCACCCAAACCACCGGCTCCTATAAAAGCAGCCAGTGTGGCCGTACCTACATTGATTACTGATGCAATTCGTATTCCTGATAATATTGTGGGAGTAGCCAATGGTAATTCAATAAGTTTTAATGTTTGCTTTTTGGTAAGCCCGATGGCGGTTGCTACATTCTTTAATTGTGGGTCCACCGTTTCAAGGCCGGTAATGGTGCTGCGTAGTATCGGCAGCAATGCATAAACACATAAAGCAACAATAGCAGGTTTGGAGCCAATACCCAATGCCGGAATTAATAATGCCAGTAACGCAATAGACGGGATGGTTTGTAAAATACCTGTCAGGTACAATATAGGCTTTACAAGTAACCGGCTCCTGTACAAATACAGCCCAAGGGGCAAGGCAATAATTACAGCTATAATTACGGAAATAAATGTAAGGTACAAGTGCTGAACCAAGTGTTTCATTAAATCACTCCAATAACCGGCAGTGCTGGTTTGTACCTTTTTTATCAATCCTTTACTGCCAAGAAAATCACTAGCAATAACTGAAAAATCTTTTTTTGCATAGAGGGCCAGTGCATTCATTTCCTGCATTTCATCTTCTGAAACCAGGTTATTGAGTTTATCAATTGCCTGTTTTGCTTCATCAGGCAGCGAGGATGAATAAAAACCCAGTGCTGAATAGTCCGGGAAAAAATGTTTATCATCTTCCAGTACTTTCAAATTATACTTTTTTATTTCACCATCGGTTGAATATGCATCGGTGAAATCAATTTTATTATTGTTGAGCGCTGTGTACGCCAGCCCATGTTCAATACCCTTTACCGGGTTGGTAATTTCATAGGCATTAGCAAGGTTTTTCCAACCATCCTGCCGTTCAAGAAACTCATAGCTAATGGCGCCTGTCAGGCTTTTGTGATTGGCTAAATCAGATATTTTAGCAATGCCCGATTTTGCTGCAACATCATTATTTAGCACAATGGCATATGTATTATTAAAGCCAAATGGTTTGGAAATATCCAATGAATATTTTTCCTGTAGTTGTTTTTTTATTTCATCTAAAGAGAGTTTTTCAGGATGCTTTAAAATTTCTGATGAAATGGTACCACTATATTCGGGGTACACATCTATCTGCTTTGTACGCAGGGCTTCAAAAGCAATGGAAGTGCCTCCCAGGTTAAATTTTCTTTCAACTGTAAATCCTTCGTTTTCTAAAAGCTGCGAAATAATCTCACTAAGAATGTAGCCTTCATTAAAATGCTTGGCTCCAACTGTAATTTTTTGTTGTGCAAAATTGCTTACTGTGAACAATGAAAAAATGATATGTAGAATTAACTTTTTCAAAGATGATGTTCTTTAAACTCCTGTTGAATAGCATCAAGAGAAGATTTAACACCCTGCCGGTAAATTTTTCCTTCATTGAGCCAAATAAATTTGTCGCAGAGTATTTGTGCTTCTTCAAACTGGTGTGTTACAATTATAACAGATGTTGGTTCTTCTTTTTGAATGTTGAGTAAATGATGATAGATACCTGCCTTGGTGCGGTAGTCAAGGCTGGCAAATGGTTCATCCATTAATACCAATGGAGGTTCTAAAAAAAATGCACGGCACAAGCCAACCCGCTGTTGTTCGCCACCCGATAGTTGATGAGGCACTTTTGATAAATAGCTTTTAGGCAATTGCACCATATCCAGCAATCGCATTAACCGGTTTTGTGTTTTACCTTTATCCTGCTTTGTAATATTCGCAAGTATTGTTATGTTATCCTGCACGGTCATATGAGGAAATAGTCCTACATGCTGTACTGCATACCCGATTTTTAAACGAACCTGATTTGCATTTGCATAGTCAAATGTTTTTCCAAATACCTGCACAGTTCCTGCATCGGGTACTACCATTCCATTAATTATTTTAAGAATGGTTGATTTGCCACTGCCACTGTACCCAAGCAAACCGGTGATTTTATTTTGTGTAAATGCAACAGAAAAATCATCCAGTATTTTTTTGCCGGAATAACTAAGGTTAATATTTTCTAATGCTGCAATCAATTCAACTACTTATTTGCTGATTATTTTTTTTACTTTTTTTTGAAGAACAGGAACGACTTCGCTTTCAAACCATGGGTTTTTTGCCTGCCACCTGAAGTTGAGTGGCGATGGGTGTACCAATGGGAAATATGCCGGTAAAAAATCAGTATAGTTTTTAACCGTCTCCGTTAAATTATCCTTATTGTTCTTTAAATAATAATCCTGCGCATAAGTGCCAATAAGCAGGGTAAGCTGCAATTGTTTAAACTGCTGTAAAATTTTTTCATGCCATTGCGGGGCGCATTCAGGCCTGGGTGGCAGGTCGCCTGTTTTTCCCTTACCGGGAAAGCAAAAGCCCATTGGTACAATTGCAAACAAAGATGGATTGTAAAACTGTTCTTCCGTTACACCAAGCCATCTTCTTAAAGTCTCCCCGCTTTTATCAAAAAAGGGTATGCCTGCATCATGCACCTTTTGCCCGGGTGCCTGACCCGTAATCATTATTCTGCTGTTTTCATTAAATTGAAAAATAGGTTTTGGCTTATTGGGCAAAAACTTAATACAGGTTTCGCAGGCAATAATTTTATTTGAGAGTTGACTTTTCAAGGTTTCTAAAATTATTTTTATTAATAAGGAACAGCTCCCTGGGCCAGTTTTATTCTTGTCCACAAATTCATATTGATAACAATAGCGGCAATCTCAGTTATTTCATCCACAGAAAAGAAACGAAGCAATTGCTGATGCGCCTCATCAAATGTTTTTCCTTTTCCTTTATTCAATGCATCGGTATATGATAATGCTGCTTTTTCTTTCTCACTATATAACTCACTATCCCAGTAGCTGGTAATGCCATCAATTTTTT
>CAYMSG010000159.1:0-3395 GCA_964392955.1 uncultured Chitinophagaceae bacterium
TGGGTAAGAATGTAAAAGTGCATCCGCATTGTTTTTTAGGGAATAATGTGGTGATTGGCGACAACAGCATCCTACACCCAGGTGTAAAAATTTATCATGATTGTGTGGTCGGCCAAAAGGTGATCATCCATGCAGGCACTGTTTTGGGTGGTGATGGCTTTGGATTTGCTCCGCAGGCAGACGGCACATATAAAAAAGTTCCGCAGATCGGCAATGTACTGGTTGAAGATGAAGTAGAAATTGGTTCCAATTGCACCATCGACCGTGCAACGATGGGTTCAACCATTATTCATAAAGGCGCCAAGCTCGACAATCTCATCCAGATTGCTCATAATGTTGAGATTGGAACCTATACCGTTATCGCTGCCCAAACAGGCATCAGCGGCAGTACCAAGATCGGCAACCGGGTAATGATTGGCGGACAGGCAGGTATTGTTGGCCATATTACTATTGCTGATGGAAGCCGCATCAATGCACAAAGCGGTGTAAGTAAATCCATGAAAGCGCCCAATAGTGTGGTAACCGGTTCGCCGGCGTTTGATTACACCAGTACGCTCCGCAGCCAGGCCATCTTCCGAAACCTTCCTGAACTGGAAAAGCGGATCGCCGAACTGGAGCAGGTTATCAAACAATTAATGGCTGAAAAAGAAAGTATTTAAGCTCTGCTACACGCTTACGAGCGTTTCACCTCTTTTTTATTACTTTCGTGCCCATGAGTAACAGTAATGGCTCCGAACAAGCCAATCAACATACACTTGCTGAATCAATTACAATTTCCGGTGTAGGTATCCATACCGGCAAATCCGTCACCATGGTATTGGAACCGGCTGAGCCTAATACAGGTATCGTTTTTCAACGTACCGATCTTCCTGATCAACCAACCGTAAAGGCCGATGTAGATTTTGTGGTTGAAACCAATCGCAGTACTACCCTGTCAAACAACAGTGCTGTTGTAAATACCGTTGAACATTTATTGGCCGCCTTCGTAGGTTGCCAAATCGACAATGCATTGGTAAAGATCGATGGACCTGAAATTCCTATCCTCGATGGCAGCTCCCGCCCCTTTGTGGAAGCACTTCACAAAGCAGGTAGTAAAAAGCAGGATGCCATTAAAACGTGGTACACAATTGATCATAATATTTACTTTCTGGATGAAAATAAGAAAGTGGAATTGGTGGCCATGCCATCAACCGAATACCGCATCAACACATTGATTGATTTCAACTCGCCGGTATTGGGTACGCAGCATGCGCAATTGCGGAATGTGAGTGAATTTAATACTGAAGTGGCCCCCTGCAGAACCTTTTCGTTTTTTCACGAACTGGAATACCTGCTCAAAAACAATCTCATCAAAGGCGGCGATTTAAACAACGCCATTGTGGTGGTTGATAAACCCGTAAGCGACGAACAATTGGAAACGCTTTCAAAAGCATTTGGCAAAGAGAAATTTGCCATTACAAGTGAAGGCTATTTAAATAATCTTGAATTACGTTTTCCGAACGAACCGGCACGTCATAAGCTGCTGGATCTTGTTGGCGATCTGGCGTTGGTGGGCATGCCATTTAAAGCTCACATCATTGCAAACCGCCCCGGCCATGCAAGCAATGTGGAGTTTGCACGTAAGATCAAAGAACATATTAAAAAGAACCGGTTCAAAGTAAATGTCCCTGTTTATCACCCTGATAAACCACCGGTGCATGATGTAACTTCCATTGAAAAAATTCTTCCGCACCGTTATCCTTTTTTGCTGGTTGACAAAATCATTGAATTGACCGATACCTATATCGTAGGGGTAAAAAATGTAACTTACAATGAACCTTTTTTCCAGGGACATTTTCCAGGAAACTATGTAATGCCCGGTGTGTTACAGGTGGAAGCATTGGCACAATGTGGTGGTTTACTGGCTATACCAAAAGATACTGAAGACAAGTACGATACATATTTTCTGAAAGTGGATAATTGTAAGTTCAAACAGAAAGTAGTACCCGGCGATACCTTACTTTTAAAAATGGAATTAAAAAATCCCATCCGGAGAGGTATTGTTGAGATGAGAGGAACCATCTTTGTGGGCAGCAAAGTGGTGTGTGAAGGCGACCTGACTGCTCAAATTGTAAAAAGAACCAAGAATGATTAGTAACCTTGCTCATATACACCCCAATGCTCAGATAGGTGCCAATGTAACCATTGATCCGTTTTCCGTTATTCATGATGATGTGGTAATTGGCGATGGCACACATGTAATGAGCAATGTCACTGTTTTCTCCGCATCACGTATCGGTAAAAACTGTACCATTTTTCCGGGTGCTGTTATTGGTGCCGTTCCGCAGGATCTCAAATACCGTGGAGAATATACATTGGCCGAAATTGGAGATAATACCACTATTCGTGAGTGCGTAACCATTCATCGTGGCACAACCGATAAAAATACAACCAAAGTTGGCAGCAACTGTCTTATTATGGCCTATGCACATGTGGCGCATGACTGTATGGTTGGTAACAATGTAATTCTTGCCAACTCGGTGCAGTTAGCCGGGCATGTAACTATTGATGATTTTGCAATTATTGGCGGCATGAGTGCTGCACATCAATTTACACATGTAGGAAAGCACACCTATATCGCTGGTATGAGTGCGATCCGTAAAGATGTGCCGCCGTATGTAAAAGCAGCCCGTGAGCCGTTAAGTTATGTAGGGATCAACAACGTGGGCTTAAGCCGCCGTGGATACAGCAAAGAAACGATTGAAGAAATTTTCAAGATCTATCATATTCTCTTTGTTGAAAAACACATTGTATCAAAAGCTGTTGAACTGATTGAACAAATGTTGCCGGTTACGGAAACAAGAGATGAAATTCTTGGATTCATCAAGAAGTCTGAAATCGGAGTTATTAAACGCAAATCACAAACAAGTGGCGATGAGGATATTGCTTTCTGATGCCGGTAAGCGATACAACAGGGAATGGATCTTTCGTCACTTCAATCACGAATTCACTAACGCTAATGCGTATGCAATTACCGGGAACAATGGTTCAGGTAAATCAACATTGCTGCAGGTAATTGCCGGTGCCGTTCAACATTCAGAAGGCTCCATTGAGTTCAGCGATGCTGCAAAAAAAATTGCACCCGAACATCACCATCAATACATTGGCATTGCTGCTCCTTACCTCGAACTGCCGGAAGAAATGACCTTACTTGAATTTCTTTCGTTTCATCATTCGTTCAAACCTTTTCTCGCAACACTAACTGTGGAGGGTATTATTGAGTTGCTTGGTCTTCAAAAAGCAAAGGAGAAACAACTCCGCAATTTCAGCAGTGGTATGAAACAACGGGTGAAACTTGCACAAGCTATTTTGAGTGATGTGCCGGTGGTGTTGCTCGATGAGCCCTGTACCAATTT
>CAYMSG010000159.1:3405-7931 GCA_964392955.1 uncultured Chitinophagaceae bacterium
ATGCAGATGGCATCTCATTATATCATCGTCTGATCAACCAACATTGCAGCAACCGGTTGGTGATCGTAAGCAGTAATGATGAAGTAGAATACAACTTCTGCAATTACAAGATCAGCACTATGGATTATAAACAATAAGCACATGTATTTTCATCATCTTAATTTCATTCCAGTCAAAGAGCAATTTCCCGGCTATCACGGACGCTTTGTACATACCGGTACATCCACCATTGCCTTCTGGGAAATAGATGCCAACGCTCCTATTCCTGAACATTCACATATTCATGAACAGATTATGCATGTGGTGGAAGGCGAATTTGAATTAACGGTTGACGGGCAAACACAGCGATTAACAGCCGGAGCAGTGGTAACCATTCCCGGAAATGTAAAACATGGTGGCCGCTCAATTACCAATTGCAAAGTGATTGATGTGTTTATGCCAGAGCGGGAAGAATACAAGTGATGCCTGATTTAGAATTTACATTTTTCAACGTTTTTACTCCGTAGGAGTTTCCTGTTTATAGAATCGTGATTGATAATCGAATTGGCTCCTTAGGAGCCTCCTATTTCTCACAAAAAATCAAACAGATATTTCTCCTCGAAGGGGATTTCAAATTTTGCAAGAAACTCCAGATACTCCTCCCGAAATGTTTTCTTTTGATGATGTTGCTCCTGATTCATTACATACTTTGCAACCGTATCAATTTGCGAATGTCCATATGAAAACACACCATATCCCTCCTGCCAATTAAATTTTTGCTTCATCCATAGTTTATCATTTATAAACTCATTACTCGCAACCTTTACCTCTTTCACAAACTCTGAAATAGATAGCACAGGTTTAAAGCCAACAAATAAATGTGCATGATCTGGCATACAATGAATGGCAATCATTTTTGCCTTTCTGTTCTGAACAATTCCTGTCATGTATTTATGCAATTCTTATTTGTGGTCTCTTGGAATAAGACTTTGGCGATGTTGAACGGCAAACACAAATTGCAGGTAGATTTGAGAGAAGGTATTTGGCATATAGAAATGTTTTTCAATTCAGGGGGCTCCTACGGAGCCAAATCATTACTCTCATTTGTTCTAGAAACCGGGTGTTCCTACGGAACAAAACAAGGATATCGCAACTATAAGGAAATGTGTTCGATATTACTATTGCTCATATATCAGTAGCTTACTGACTATAGATTTCAACAATATAGATTTCTGGCTCTGCAAAAGACACATGCACCTCTACCCCCTGCTCGCTATCAACAAATTCAAATCGGTGTACTTCAAATCAAACCGTTGACTGAGATAAAAATTGGTAAGCGCTCCTTTAAAGAGATAGATTCCATTGCGGATGTTGAGCTTGTGCCAGAGTAGTTTTTCCAATCCGCCTTCATCGGCTATTTCGAGAAGTAAAGGCATTAATACGTTACTGATAGCGGTGGACGCAGTCCGTGCAAAGCCACTGGGTATATTCGGAACACAGTAATGGATAACACCGTGCTTGATAAAAATGGGACTTTCATGACTGGTTACTTCACTGGTTTCAAAACAACCGCCACGATCGATACTCACATCAACGATCACACTGCCGGGGCGCATCTGTGCTACCATTTCTTCAGTAGCAACAATCGGGCTTCTTGCACCACCAATCGATGACAATGCGCCTACGGCCACATCACAGGTCTTCAATTGCTTTGCCAGGATTTTTGGTTCAACTACGGAGGTCCACATGCGGTGACCAATAGCCGTTTGCATCCGTTTCAGCTTATAAATATTATTATCAAACACCTTTACACTGCCGCCCATGGCCAATGCTGTACGGGCCGCATATTCGCCCACTATACCGGCACCAATGATAATTACTTTGGTTGGAGGTATACCACTGATCCCTCCCAGCAACACACCTTTCCCGTTATTGAAACTGCTGAGGTATTGTCCGGCAATCAACATCACCGCACTGCCTGCAATTTCACTCATGCTGCGAACAATGGGGTTATGCCCTGAATCATCCTTTAAGTTTTCGAACGACAATGCAGTGATCCGTTTTTCCATCATTCCCTCCAGAATCTCCGGTTTCATCACAGCAATATGGATGGGCGAAATAATGGTTTGTCCGGGTTTGAGTAACTGCAGTTCTTCTTCACAAACAGGAGCCGATTTAATGAGAATATCGCATTGATATACTTCTTTGCGGTCGTAAGCGATCTTGGCACCCGCTTCACTATAATCTTTATCGGTAAAATGCGAACCTTCACCCGCCAGGTATTCGATCATTACCCGATGGCCATTGCTTACCAGCACACTTACAGCTTCCGGTGTAAGAGCAATGCGGTTTTCCTGGAACATTTGTTCTCGGGGGATGCCAATAAAAAGCTGGGCTCCTTTCGGCTTTACATCTAATTTTTCTTCTAAGGTTTCGTAGCTGAACGATGCACTTACTATTGGTTTCGATAAAGCCATACAATCACTGCCGGGTTGGTTTTCAGAAAGTACCCAAATTACAAAACTAGTTTGGAACTTGGATGGTTAATCTTCGGCTGTTACTGCCGGTAACTTCCAAAAAGAGAGAAAGAGTACCGGGTGGAAAAAGGTTCGGTGTTTTCTCGGGCCACTCCACCAAACAAAGTTCGCCGCTGTATAACACATCTTCCACACCTGCCTGTATGGCTTCCTCTTCATCCTTGATCCGGTACAAATCAAGGTGATAAATTATTTTTCCTTCTATTGTCTGGTATTGGTTGATGATGGAAAACGTGGGACTGCCCACTGCATCTTTCACTTCCAACACATCGCACAGGGCATGAATAAAAGTGGTTTTGCCACTGCCCATGGGTGCATGAAAAGCCCACACATTGTACTGGCGGTATTGCTCCCAAACCTGCTTCGCAGTTTCATGAATAGTATCTGTAGTAAACGTGTATGACACTGTTAAAATGAATAGTGGTTGCAAAGATATTGATTGAGGCGCTTTCACTTCCGTCGTAAATTTGCAACAGAAAACAGGTATAAAAATCAGCCTCAAATACCAGGATTCTCTTGCAGGCAGTTTTAAACAAAGAAAGAATCGTTTTGATACATCACGGAATGATTGAAACGAGATTAAAAAAATTATTACATGAAAACAGTGAACTGGAAAGTAGATGGGATGACCTGTACCAATTGCGCCCTCACCATTAATAAATTTCTGGAAAAGGAAGGAATGAAAAATGTGAAGGTGAACCCGGTAACAGGCGAAGTAATATTTGATACGCTGGATGAAAATCAAAATGGGAAAATAGAAAAAGGAATTGAATCGCTCGGTTACCAGGTAGCAGAAAAAAATGGTGTAACAACGAAGCAAACAGACAAAGAACCCATGAACAAATTTCTTCGTTACGTGCTTCTTTGTGCTCCTTTTACCCTGGTACTGATGCTGCACATGTTTGAACGTTGGTTTCATTTGCATTGGTTGATGAATCCATGGGTGCAGTTGGGATTGTGTTTGCCGGTATATGTGATCGGGATGAGCTTCTTTGGACGTAGTGCCATCAAAAGCATTCGTAATGGAATGCCAAACATGAATGTATTGGTAGCAGTAGGTGCCACTGCAGCATTTGTGTACAGCCTGTATGGTACACTCACCGGACAGGCGGAAGAATACATGTTTTACGAAACAGCTGCCACCATCATTACGCTTGTTTTCCTGGGTAATTATTTAGAAGATGCATCAGTACAGCAAACACAACGGGCACTCAACAGTTTGGCCAAAAGCCAGAAGGTAATGGCCAATATGATTGCATTTGATGATCAGCACCAGGAACAAATATTTCCCGTTGAAAATACAGTGTTGCATGTAGGCGATCTGATTCTTATTAAAAGTGGCGAACAAATACCGGCCGATTGTAAAATACTGTGGGGCGAAGCAACCGTGAATGAAGCGATTATTACCGGCGAAAGTTTACCTCTTACGAAAAAACAAAAAGATCAACTCGTTGGTGGAAGTATATTGGTTGATGGTACTGTGAAAGCACAGGTAACCGCTGCAGCAAAAGATTCTGTACTGGCCAACATTGTGAATCTTGTAAAACAGGCACAAGGTGAAAAACCACCTGTACAACAAATGGCCGATAAGATCAGTGCCGTGTTTATTCCGGTTGTATTAGGGATAGCGTTGATAACGCTTGGTGTAAACTGGATTATTCTGAAAGAGTTTACACCGTCTCTGATGCGGAGTATTGCGGTGTTGGTAATCGCTTGCCCATGTGCTATGGGATTGGCAACGCCTGCTGCTATTGCTGTGGGTTTGGGTCGTGCTGCAAAAAATGGTGTATTATTCCGCAATTCAAAAAGCCTGGAGCTGTTTAAAAATATTACACAGGTTGTATTTGATAAAACAGGAACGCTTACCACAGGCAAGTTTGTATTGGCCGATTGGAAAGTGGTGAATGATGAAGAAGCAATTGTGAATGGTCAACGGTCAATGGTCAATGCTCAGCTTCAAAATAATAAGTTGGCTAAAGAAAGCAATGTTTCAACAGCAGAGGCTCCTGT
>CAYMSG010000160.1:0-7915 GCA_964392955.1 uncultured Chitinophagaceae bacterium
GTTTAAAGGGGAATACGATCACTTGCCGGAAGATTCAACGGAAGTAACGGATTAACTCGATTGGTAAGAACATTTTTCTGAACGAAAACACCGGGCTATACCCGGTGTTTTGCATGTATCGCTTTGCCGGTAATTATTCGATCCGGAACGATATTTTACAAACACATCCAAATGTGGTTACTTTTCCGTCTTTTACATGTGCTTTGATGTCCTGCACATACACTGAGTCAATGTTCCGGACTGTTTTTGATGCTTCTGTTACTGCCTGTTGAATTGCATCATCAATTCCTTTTTCAGAAGAAGCGATCACTTCAATTACTTTCACAATTGGCATAGCTGTAAGTTTTTGATGTTAATAATTTGGTTTGTTCCCTTTAAGGTAGAAAAACTAATCTGAAACTTCAACACATTCATATCTTCATTTATTCTGATGCGAAGGTCATTACTGCTGCTTTTTGTAGAAAGCACTATCGTACTGCCTAAGTACTTCTCTGTACTATTCAAAAATAAATATGTGAAATAACTTGCTGCACCACTATTTGGTTGTTGAAACAACGAATTTTGTTGTACAGCCGGAAGTGAGCCGCTGACCTGTTTTCTCTTCCTTTTGTACAGTCATATCGCCAAGCCAATTGTTTTAGAAGTACTAAGTAGAAATTCTTAGAATCAGAAATTGTAAACCATACAGCAAATCCTGCTGTTAAAAAATGTACGTAAGTGATGTTGCCATCAATTGCGTACTTAATATGAAACCCATGATTATTGCTCCCATTCCACGTTCAGAAGAAATTCGCCTTGCCGATCTGCATCTGTATGATCTGCTAGATACAGCAGCAGAACCAGCTTTTGATGAACTGCGTGAGCTGGCAGCACAGATCTGCAATTGCCCCATATCGCTGATAACACTGGTTGATAAAAACCGTCAGTGGTTTAAATCAAAACAAGGTATTAACGATTCTGAAACAGCACGTGATGTTTCGTTTTGCTCACACGCAATTCTGGATGATGAAGTAATGGTGGTGGAAGATGCGACCAAAGATGATCGCTTTTTTGACAATCCCTTTGTGGAAGGTGAGATGAATATCCGTTTCTATGCCGGTGCGCCGATTGTTTCGCCCGCCGGACAGAAACTCGGAACCATTTGTGTGCTTGATCAGCAACCCCGTACACTTACAGCGTCACAGGAACGGGCATTGGAAATTTTATCGAACCAGGTAACGAGGTTGCTGGAGTTGCGTTTAAAATCAAAGATGATCGAAGAACGCTCTGCTGAGATAATCCGGATCAAAAACCAGGCAGTTAGTAATATTATCAAAAACCAGGACGAAGAAAATTTATTGGTAGCGAAAGAACTGCATGAAAATATTGCACAGGAACTTGCTGCCGGACGTTTACATCTCAACATGGCTGCTGCTAACGAGAGCAACAGAATGCAGCATTTGCAGGATGCCAATGAAGCAATTACCAATGCGTTGAATGATGTGAAAAATCTTTCTTACAATATCAGTCCCACTACACTGGATGAAGTGCCGGTTCGGGAACTGTTTGAAGATTTCTTGTTTCAGAAGCAGGAAGCGTTTTCTTTTGCTGTTGAATTGAAAGTGTTGGGAGATATTGACCGGATTGAATTTTCACAGTCGATGAACTGTGTAAAAATTGCTGAATCGTGGCTACAGGTGTTGCAGGCCGATCAGGACATCCGGCATGTAACCATACGTTTGCATATAGGTGATGATGTGCAGCTTTGCATCGATGATGATGCCGGCAAACGTTCCGTTAAAAAAAGGGAAACAAGCCTTATCCGAAGTATTGTGTATTACCGGGTGATAAGTATGAATGGTGCAATGAAGTTTACAGAAACCAGTGCCCGTCATAACAGGTTTTGTGTAACGTTTCCTGTTTTGAAAAACGGACAGCCGGTAATTACTAATCCCTGAACTCCTGTGAGATCATAAGGCCGTTTTTTCCGCCATCCACAATGCCGATTCCAATACGGCCAAATGATTTGTTGAGAATGGCAGCACGGTGGCTGGGTGATTTCATTAAGCCTTTGTGTGCTTCTGCAAGCGTGGAAGCATAGGCAAGATTTTCGCCGGCTTTTTTATAAGTGATGCCTGCCTGCTTCATTCGTTCAAACGGGTCTTTTCCTTCCGGTGTATTGTGCGAAAAATATCCTCTCGTCAGCATATCGGCGGAGTGTGCCCGGGCTACTTTTTTCAACTGCTCATCAACATTCAATAATTTCAAACCTCTTTTTTTTCGTTCTGCATTTACCAGCAACAGCATTTGGTATTCAAGATCGGGCCTTATAGAAAAGGAGGAGGTGGCATAAATGACGGGTTCATTTACTGTTGCCGTATTGTTTGAGAGTACAGGCGACAAATATTCCTGCACGAATGGTGTAAGCATTGTTTCTGCGTTCGTAGTATAGGGCGAAAGTGCAGCTGCTATTTTACTGTTTCTTGATTCGGTCTGTATATTTTCATGTGCAGAAAGTGTAAGCAGGCGTGCCGTAACCGCACTGATGATGATGCCCGTTAACAGGCCCGGCACAAGTCCGGTCAGTTTATCTGTAAAATGTATGCCGTTTGAGCCATGTACCATCAAACGCTGAATCATCGAAAGGAGCAAGTAAGAGAGTGCAAAAATGATAGAAGTTGCAACGGGCAAATACCATTGTTGCAGTTGCGGAAACTGTTTGGTCATTTCTGCAACAGTAGCTGTATAAAATAAAACAGCTAATGCAGCCGACACCAGCCATTTGATTATTTCAGCCAGCAAACGCAACGCTCCATACCGGTAACCAATAAAAGTTGACAGAAGAATGAGCACGCCCAAAAAAAGATCAACTGTATTCATGAAAAAAGGTTGATGTAAAAAAGCGGAGATCAACATGTGTACAGATGATCCCCGCTTACAGTAACGTTATAACTGTTTAGTAATTGCCTTGCTTTTTATCAATGGAGCGACCAATTGCATAACCGCCTCCGGCACCCAATACGCCACCAACTAACACACCGGCCACACGGTTCTTTTTACTTACTACGCCACCAATGACTGCACCACCGGCCCCGCCAATCACTGCGCCTTTGGTTGCATTGCTCCATTTCTTTTTGGCAGGGGCTGTATTGTTATATACAACAGGTACTGCTTCCTTCCGTTCAACATAGCGTACAGTTGTGGCAGACTTCATTTTTTTCATTTCCTGTTTTTCTTTCCATTCCTGGAAAGCCGCAAATTCAGCAGAGTCTACAGCAGACAGTACTTGTGTTTGATCTTTTGTTTCAACTTTTGATTTGCAGGATACCATGATCACTGCGAGCGATAAAATTGTAAATACCTGTTTCATAATTTCTGGCTTTTCAGGTTTAAAAATATTGTTTCGAAGCATGCCGGATACAATAGAAAAAGTATGCCAGAAAAAACCAGAATTGTTAATGAAAACTTTATAATGCGTGTAGTTAGATTGATTTTCAATACTTACATGTCTTCGTCTTTTTAACAAGTTGCTCTACACGGATATGTCTCTTAACAACCATTTATGACTTGCATTCGAGAATCTTTCAATTCAGTAACAACTACAAAAAAATGAAATGCTGTTTTATAGTTTTTGATACTGTGGTTTTTTATCAAACAGGAAATGAAACTGAAAGTGTGCAACCGTTACCGGGTGATGAGGTAACATCTATATGTCCGTTGTACAGTTGGAGCCTGCTTTGAATATTTCGGAAGCCAAGTCCGCCTTTCATTTGTTTTTTATCGAAGCCTTTGCCATTGTCGTGTATCACAATGTAAACATGATCGTTCTTTGTTTTTAATGTAATATCAATCTGTGATGCTTCAGCATATTTCAGGATATTATTCAGTTGTTCCTGCACAATCCGATAGATCATCAGCAACTGTTCATCTTTCAGTTCATTTTCATTAAAATCGCTGGATAGAAGTTGGATCGTAATGTGTTTCACACGAACGATATCAGCAATCAGTTTTTCAATGGATTGCTGCAAGGTTGTAAATGCAAATTGAGGAGGCTTGATTGTGGCCGATAACATCCTGATCTCCTGTTGAGCTTCTGTAACCATTTGCTTTGCCTGGCTGATCATGGCAAGATTTTTTTCTTTGCTCACTTCTGTATTGCTCAAATACAGATTTACAACGGTAAGCAGTTGTGATACATTGTCGTGCAGTTCCTGTGCCCAGCGGTTCCGTTCATTTTCCTGTGCCTTAATGATAGTGCTGGCCAACCGTTGTTTGTGTTTCAGCTTCTGGTTAAAATACTCAGCTTGTAAATTACGAAGTTGGGTAATGTCCTGTATTTCACCAATCAGGCGATGTACATGTTTTGTTTCCGGGTCACGTATCAAAAATAAACTGCTTAACACGGAGTAATACACCCCATCAGTTCCCAACAATCTATATTCGGTGGTCCATACATCCTGGTTGTTTTGGGTTACATGTTCATATTCGGCCTGCACACGTTGAAGGTCGGCTTTATGGATACGTTCGAGGATGCGCTCGAAAAAGTTATGAATTGTTTGTTTTTCTCCCGGTAAAAAAAAGCGCATCTTTTCATTTATATCAGCCGTATTTGCTGCTGTATCAAAGTCAATCATGCCTCCACGTGCAGCCGTATTCAATGCTTCAAACTTTTGTTCAAGTGTGGTTTTGCTTTTGTGTGAGTGGCGCAACCGAACGTAAAGGCTATGGCTGATAAGAAAAAGTACAATTCCTGAAAGAAGAACAAAGGCAATTCCTTTTTGGTTTTGAAGCTGGATCAGTAAGGATGAATCGTCTTGTGCAATTTTTTTTGTTATATCATCGCTCCAGATTATCCACCCTGTACTGAGAGTGAGATAAATGCCAGTAATAAGTAAGGCAGGGCTATATGCCATTAACTTCATATGGTTGGTATACGTCTGCATTGGGTTTTGAATTGAGGGCAAAGCTAACGTCTGCAACAAGTTGCTGTTATGAGCATGGATAGCAGGATTGCTGATGAGCATCATGCTTTCAGCGAATTTTTTAAAAAGGGTTGTCAACTATTTGTACATGAGGGTTGTTTTGTTTTTTGTTATTTTGTTTTTTTAATTATTAAAGTGAAGCGTATGAAACAACTGTCCGTTTTTTCTGTGTTGATGTTTTCCATTCTTGTTTCCTGCAGCCCCAAGGTTGCTCCCGATCATAACTGGGATATGAAACGCTGGACTTTGTATGAACTCAAAACTGTTCCGGTTCAGCTGAGCGGTACAGAAAAAGATGCCAATCTGCTGTTTGTTCCTTCGCAAAAACAGGTAAGCGGTACAGGTGGCTGTAACCGTATTTCAGGCAGTTATGAAATCAGCAAAAAAGGAAAAATCAGATTTCTGAACGTCGTATCTACAAAAATGATGTGTAACGACCAGGCATTTGAAGATCGTTTTCTTGAAGTGTTGAACGAAGTAGATGGATACACGATTGAAAATACAAGCCTGTTACTGAAAAAAGGAAAAGAAGTAGTGATGCGGTTGCGGTAATCATTTTCAGTTTCATCATAAAAAAAAGCATTCCTTTTAAGGAATGCTTTTTTTGAATTAAATCAATTCGTTTCTTTAATCTAAACCACCTCTTCTGGTTGGTTTGGTTTGCGCAGGCCAAGTGCCGGGTTGCCCTGTTCTTGGGTTCACCGGTAATACAATTCGTTCACGTGATGTTTTGTTTTCATCTTCACAAGCCATGTATACCAAGATGGCTGTAAGGATAGCATTGCTTTGTACATCATCAAATACAATCTTATCATACGTATCACGGTTGGTATGCCAGGTATAGGAACCATACGACCAGCTGAGTGAACTTAATGAAAACGCAGGAACACCCGCTGCTACAAACGATGCATAATCTGAACCGCCACCACCGGGATTACCGGGGAAACGAGTTTCAATCTGCTGACGGATATTGTTCGGCACTTTTGCCAACCAACGTCCAATATAATCGTACGAATGAAGGAAACCCTGGCCGGAAATATTGGTAACACGTCCGGTTCCGTTATCCTGGTTAAACAATGCCTGGATATTAGGAATAATTTCAGGATGGTCTTCCACAAATGCACGTGAGCCATTCAGGCCCTGTTCTTCACTTCCCCAATGGCCTACAAGTATGGTACGCTTTGGGTTGGGATATACTAATTTCATAATACGCATGGCTTCCATCATCACCAAGGTACCTGTGCCGTTATCCGTTGCACCTGTACCACCATCCCATGAATCGAAGTGTGCCGACATCATTACATATTCATTCGGTTTTTCTGTTCCTTTTATTTCTGCAATGGTATTGTAGGTTGGTACCACACCATTTTCTTTTGAATCAGCACGTACACTTATTTTAGGAGTTGTGCCTGCTTCGGTTAAGCGATACAGTAAGCCGTAATCTTCCAACGCCAAATCAATGGTGGGAACTTTTTTGGTGTTGGCTCCAAAAATTTTATTTACACCAAAGCCTGCACTCCAGTTGCTCATAATAACACCAACAGCTCCTGCATTTTCAAGTGCAGCCGGTAAAGTTCTGGCCGTGTAACCTGTTTTGCTGATGCGTTTGCTCCATGCGGCAGAAATTTCTGCACGCTCTTTTTTCATTTTTTCTACTGATTCTTTGGTGCCAAACTCATCCCAGTTATAATCGGGACGACCGGTTGGCTGCAACATCGAGATCAAAACAAATTTTCCTTTTACAGTGGGTAACCATTTTTGAAACGAAACTGAATCGGCGAGGTCAGGGATCAATACCACATCAGCCGTAACTGTTTTGCCGCCGGTGTTGGGGCTCCATGCCAACTGCATTCCTTCCAATGTTTTTACACGTGGGTGAATCATATCAACATGTGTGATGCCACGTTGCCATCCACGCCACTCGCCCCATTTTTCGTTTCGTGCAGTTACACCCCAGCTCATGTATTTGGCAACAGCCCAATCGTGTGCCTGTTGCATTTGCGGGCTTCCTACCAGGCGGGGACCAATGCCGTCCATTAATTCCTGTCCCAGTTTTTTTAGTTGCGAATTTTCGGTAGCCTCTTTTACAATACGGCTCACCATGTCAGCATCTTTCTGCTGTGCAAAGCCAACAGTGCTAAGCAGCAGCAAAGCGAATAATAATCGGATCATGTTGATACAATTGAAATTTAGTAATGAATAGCCCGAAAATAAGGAATGATGAGCGACTTCTTCGTCTCGAAAAAAATATTGTGATAAGTGGAAATATTTGTGGTTAACCTGTTACTCTCTTTTGACAGATTGATTGCAGAATGTGTGCCGCATGCTCCCTTGAATTTTCAATAAACAAACGGGATGTGTTCATGCCGCCACAGATAACACCGGCGAGATAAATACCCGGCACATTGGTCTCATGCGTTTCTTCGTTGTACTCCGGTTTGCGTATTTCGTCGTTTGATAAGTGGATACCGATCTTTTCTAAAAATGATAAGTTGGGTTGATAACCGGTTGCTGCAATCACCCAATCGTTGGCGATTGTTTTGATGCCTTCCGGTGTTTGAATGATGACTTCGTGCTCTTTTATTTCAACAATGGTTGATTCATAATATGCTTTGATAGATCCCTCTGCAATACGGTTTACCACATCGGGCCGCACCCAGTACTTCACCCGTTCGCCCACTTCCTTTTCACGGATCACCATGGTTACATCGGCACCTTTGCGCCATGTTTCCAACGCTGCGTCCACTGCAGAATTATTTGCACCAACAACAACCACTTTTTGAAATGCATAGAAGTGCGGGTCTTTGTAGTAGTGGGTTACTTTCGGTAAGTCTTCACCTTTTACATTGAGCAGATAAGGAATATCATAAAAGCCGGATGCAATAATGATGTGATCGGCAGTGTAGTTTTGTTTGCTTGTTTGTAGGCTGAATTTGGTTGCAGTTTTTTCAACT
>CAYMSG010000161.1:0-7901 GCA_964392955.1 uncultured Chitinophagaceae bacterium
CAGGCAAACAAACCGGGAACACAAGCCAGTACTACATGGTTGCGGACCGGAAAGATCGCCAGCAGGCAAAGACCAACGAAAAGAACAGAACGCAGCCCCAGTTTTTTTTCCTTCAACGCAAAATACATCACATAAACCAGCAACGACATCAGCAAAAAGACGATCCCGTCTTTATGAATGCCCGACGACCAGAATAAGAATGATGGCAGCAGAAACGTAGTACAGGTAATCAATAGTTTCTTTCCGGGAAACACATCGTTCATCACCCTGATGAATGCGATGGGGCCAAAGAAGGTAACGAACGAAAAGAAGATGACATTCACGTAATACCTCGATCCGCTGAGCACATTAAACAGCGAAACGATCTTTACCATATAAATATGTTTCAGATCGTTCCAATAGGAGTTAACGCTGGAAAAGAGATGGCGGTAATCTTTATCGTAGGGGTTGTCTAAAATGCTGCTAAAGTAACGAAGCGGGTTTTGGTACAGTAACTGTGTATCCTTCTTTGCATCAAAAAAGAATTTCCAGCTGTCTGAAGAGACTTCAAAATTGGGGATAGTACTGTAATAATAACCATACGCCACACCGGCAGCCACTTTCAGCACAAATAACCCGATGAGCCAATGGTTTGGTAGTTCTGCCTGCTGAATAAATTTGATTCTGGTAATAAGCCAGCAAAAGAAAACGAGATATGTAGCAAACAGGAAGTAAGTCATGTAATTAGCAGCAAATTAAAATATTTCTTTTCATACATTCAAACCATTGCCCCTGCATTTGTACTTTTGCGCTTTCTTACACATCATGGAAATAACAGCAAAAACCGCACAGCAGCTTCGTTTAACCGAAGAAGAGTTTGAATTAATTAAGCAAAAACTTGGTCGTACACCCAACTTCAATGAACTCTGTGCCTTTAGTGGTATGTGGAGCGAACATTGCAGTTATAAGAACTCTATCAAGTGGCTGAAAACATTGCCAAGGGAGGGAGGACGTATGCTTGTAAAAGCAGGGGAAGAAAATGCCGGGTTAATGGATATAGGTGATGGACTCGGTGTAGTGTTTAAAATCGAAAGTCATAACCATCCTTCTGCTATTGAACCGTTTCAGGGTGCTGCAACCGGTGTTGGTGGTATTCACCGTGATATTTTCACGATGGGTGCACGTCCGATTGCTGCATTGAATTCGCTTCGCTTTGGTAATCTCAAAGAAGCAAAAACACAACACCTGCTTGGTGGAGTGGTGCATGGCATTGGACATTACGGGAACTGTTTTGGCGTGCCTACCGTTGGTGGTGAAATTTATTTTGAAGAATGTTATCATACCAATCCGCTTGTAAATGCTATGAGCGTGGGAATCGTAAAAGCCGGTGAAACGGTTTCTGCAACTGCATTGGGTGAAGGCAACCCGGTGTTTTTTGTAGGAAGTGCAACAGGCAAAGATGGGATTGGTGGTGCCAGTTTTGCCAGCGCTGATATTACTGCAGAAAGTGCGGAAGAGTTACCAGCAGTACAGGTAGGTGATCCGTTCCAGGAAAAGAAATTACTGGAAGCTTGTCTGGAAGTGATTCAAACAGGAGCAGTTGTTGGTATGCAGGATATGGGTGCAGCTGGTATTATTTGTTCCACTGCCGAGATGAGTGCAAAAGGGGAAGTGGGTATGCGCATTGATCTGGATAAAGTACCAACACGTCAGCAAAATATGAAGACATGGGAATTATTGCTGAGCGAAAGCCAGGAACGTATGTTGATGGTGGTGGAGAAAGGAAAAGAACAAGCGGTGCTGGATGTATTTGAAAAATGGGATTTGCCTTGTTCTGAAATTGGTGAAGTAACAACCGATGGTATGTTGCGGTTTTATATGCATGGTGAACTGGAAGCAGAATTGCCGGCGTACGAATTGGTATTGGGCGGTGGTGCACCACAATACACAAGAGAATATGCAGAACCTGCGTACTTCCAAAAAATAAAGGCATTTGATCCAAATAGTATTGAAGTGCCCAACGATCTGAGAGCCGTTGCCGAGCAGATCATTCAGATCCCCAACATTGCAAGTAAGCGTACAGTCTATCATCAATACGATAGTATGGTGGGTACTGGTAATTCAAGTACCAATGCACCAACCGATGCGGCAGTTGTGCATGTAAAAGGAACGACGAAAGGTTTAGCAGTAACAACTGATTGCAACAGTAAATATGTATTTGCTGATCCGTATAAAGGGGCCATGATCGCTGTTAGTGAAGCTGCACGTAATATTGTTTGCAGCGGCGGTTTGCCATTGGGTATTACCAACTGTTTGAACTTTGGTAATCCGTACGATCCGCATGTATATTATCAGTTTGTACATGCCATTAAAGGAATGGGTGAAGCATGTAAAAAGTTTGATACACCTGTTACCGGCGGTAACGTAAGTTTCTATAATCAAAGTCCCGATGGTGCAGTATATCCAACACCAACGATTGGTATGGTGGGATTGCTCGAAAACATCAACGATAAAATGACGCTTGATTTTAAAGCAGAAGGGGATGTGATCTTTTTAATTGGTACATCATCCAATGATATTAACTCAAGTGAGTATTTACACAAACTGCATAAAATTGAATTCAGTCCGGCACCACATTTCGATCTGGAAGAAGAATTTGCATTGCAGCAAACAATTGCATCGCTCATTAAACAAAAATTAATCGTTTCTGCACACGATGTAAGTGAAGGCGGATTGTTTACTACTTTACTCGAAGCATCCTTCAATAATAATCTTGGTTTCGATGTAGTGGCCAGTGATATCAACATCCGCAAAGATGCCTATTGGTTTGGCGAAGGACAAAGCCGTGTAGTAGTAACAGTAAAAGCAGTGCAGGTGGACGCTTTCAAGGCAGCTTTGGGAAATCATCCATATGCTGAATTGGGTGTGGTGACCAATGGTAGTATTGAAGTAGATGGCATGGAATGGGGAACAGTACTAAGCTGGAAAGAAAAATATGATACAGCGATTGAGAATTTATTAGCTGGTCATGAAAGTGAACATGCGTTAACGGCTTTATAATTACCAAAACTATAAAATCCAGCACATGGCTTTAGGTGATTTTTTAGGTGAAGTGTTTGTTGGCATTTTATGGCAAGGGGTGATGAATTTTATCGGTGCATGTACAAGATTTCTGTTTGTCAGAAAACCATTTCATGATTTGCTTAAAGAGAATGACTTGAATCCCTTCGTTGGTACATTAGTAATCATAATTCTTCTGTTCATATATCTATAATGAGTGATGAAATAAATAGCAGAGGCTTGCAGGTTCCCCCTCCAGGGGGCGGAGGGGGTATAATCGTTACTGGTGCTGCAGGATTCATCGGTAGCTGCATGGTTCAATATCTGAATGAATTGGGATATACCAATTTGATTCTTGTTGATGAATTTAACCGTTCAACCAAACTGCCAAACCTGCTTGATAAGAAATTTTCAAAACAAGTAGAACGGGAAAAATTGTTTACCTGGTTGTACAACGAAAAGCCGGAGATTGAATTTGTGATTCATCTGGGTGCACGAACCGATACAACGGAATTTGATTATTCCATTCATCAGCATCTCAACGTAGAATATTCGCAGCAGGTGTGGAACTACTGTACATTAAATAATGTGCCGCTGATCTATGCATCAAGTGCTGCTACCTATGGCGACGGAGAAATGGGGTATAAAGATGAGCATGAATTATGTCATCAGTTAAAACCACTCAACCCTTACGGAATTTCCAAAAACGAATTTGATAAATGGGTTCTCCACCAGGTAGATCATCCTCCTTTTTGGGCAGGCTTGAAGTTCTTCAATGTGTATGGCCCCAACGAATATCACAAGGGCAGAATGGCCAGTGTGATCTTTCATGCCTTCAATCAAATTCAGCAGAATGGAACAATGAAGTTGTTCCGATCGCACAAAGAAGGATGTAAAGATGGTGAGCAGTTACGTGACTTTGTATATGTAAAGGATGTCGTGCGTGTAATTGCGTGGATGATGGAAAACGTCAGTCGTCAGTCTTCAGACGGCAGTTCAACCCTCACGAATCACGTCTCAGGTCTCACGTCTGCGATTTACAATTTAGGAACCGGTAAAGCCAGGAGTTTTTATGATCTGGTAGCAGCTACATTCAAGGCCCTTGATCTTGAAACAAAAATTGAGTTCATTGATATGCCGGAAGATATCCGTGATAAATATCAATACTTCACAGAAGCGGATATGCAGAAGTTAAAGAGCGCAGGTTACAACCGATCGTTCGCTTCATTGGAAGAGGGTGTGAGCGATTATGTGAAAAATTATCTGGTGGGTCATCGTTATTATTAATTACTTTAGCTCATTAACGAAAAAGCATGCCGCAGTGAAAAATCGCTGCGGCATTTTATTAGTAAAAATCTCAGTTATGAATAAGAAGATTGCCATCATCGGCGGAGGGAACCTTGGCGTAGCAATTGCAGAAGGATTGATCAAAAGCAGTTTCTGCATTCCCAGCCATATTATCGTTACCAAACGAAATATTAAAACACTCGAAGATCTTGAACGCAAAGGTGTACTGGTAACCAACGATAATAATGAAGCTGTTCGCTATGCCGACCTGGTGATCCTTGCCGTAAAACCGTTCCAGATCAAAGAAGTGTTGCTGGGGATGAAAGAAGAATTGAATGCTGCCCGTCATGTGGTAGTAAGTGTGGTTACAGGTGTATTGATAAAAGATATGCAGGAGTGGATTGGTGATGAGATGCCCGTTATGCGGGCCATGCCGAACACGGCCATCGCTATCCAGGAAAGTATGACCTGCATCAGCGCAAAAAATGCCGTACAGGAACAACTGGATTATGTACACGACCTGTTTTCGCAACTCGGCCGTGTGGCGTTGATCGAAGAAAAATTGATGGATGCTGCAACAGTGCTGGGTGCATGCGGTATTGCCTATGCATTACGTTATATCCGTGCCAGTATACAAGGCGGAATTGAAATCGGGTTTGATGCCAAAACAGCAACACTTATTGCAGCGCAAACGGTAAACGGTGCCGCCGAATTACTGATACAAAAAGGATCACATCCTGAAGCGGAGATCGATAAAGTAACCACACCACGTGGATGCACCATTGCAGGGTTGAATGAAATGGAGCATAGTGGTTTCAGTTCATCACTTATTAAAGGAATAAAAACCAGTTATGAATCAATAGGTAAATAGTTCCAAATACTTCTTTCCTTGTTTTTTCCACAGCGCTAACAACTGATTTTTTTCAATTAAAAAAATCCTCGTAGGTTTGCATGACCTCCACGATTTAATTCTTCCATTTTACATTCAGGCAGGTCCGTTAAACTTGAAAATTAATTTTTATGGCCAAGTACATTTTTGTAACCGGTGGCGTTACATCTTCATTGGGTAAAGGGATTATTGCGGCATCGCTGGCAAAACTGTTACAGGCCCGTGGGTTTAAAGTAACCATCCAAAAATTCGATCCTTATATCAACGTAGATCCCGGAACCCTCAACCCATACGAACACGGGGAATGTTTTGTAACAGAAGATGGTGCTGAAACCGATCTGGATCTTGGTCACTACGAGCGTTTTCTCAACATTCATACAACACAGGCGAATAATGTTACTACCGGTCGCATTTATCAAACCGTTATCAATAAAGAACGGGAAGGTGCTTATCTGGGTAAAACAGTTCAGGTGGTACCGCATATTACAGATGAGATCAAACGCCGGATGTTGCTGTTAGGGAAAGATGGCAAGTACGATATTGTGATCACCGAAATTGGTGGAACAGTGGGCGATATTGAATCGCTTCCGTTTGTGGAAGCGGTGCGTCAGATCCAATGGGAACTGCCGGAAGAAGATTGCCTGGTAGTACATCTTACATTGATTCCTTATTTAAAAGCCGCTAAAGAGTTAAAAACCAAACCAACACAGCACAGTGTTCGTTTGCTGAGCCAGGAAGGCGTGCATCCGGATATTATTGTATGCAGAACAGAACGTTCGTTGAGTACGGAGATCCGTCGCAAAATTGCATTGTTCTGTAATGTAAAACCGGAAGCAGTGATTGAAGCAATGGATGCATCTACCATTTATGAAGTGCCATTGTTTATGTTGAAGGAAAAACTGGATGTGATCTGTTTGCGCAAACTCAGTGTTACCATTTTCCCCGAGCCGGAGTTAGAGAATTGGAAAAAATTCCTTGATAAATTAAAATATCCTAAGAGCCAGGTAAATATTGGTTTGATCGGAAAATATATAGAACTGCAGGATGCTTACAAATCCATCCTTGAAAGCTTTATTCATGCAGGTGCCATGAATGAATGCAAGGTGAATGTGGTGAATGTGCATAGCGAATTTATTACCGATCAGAATGTGGCAGAAAAGCTGGCTGGGTTGGATGGTTTATTAGTTGCACCAGGTTTTGGTAACCGTGGTATTGAAGGAAAGATCACCGCCATTAAATATGCACGTGAAAATGGGTTGCCTTTCTTTGGTATTTGTTTGGGAATGCAGATGGCTTGTGTAGAATATGCACGTAATGTACTAGGATTGAAAGATGCTCATTCATTTGAAATGAATGCAGATACACCCGATCCTGTGATCGATATTATGGAAGAGCAGAAGAAGATCACCAGCAAAGGTGGAACTATGCGACTGGGTTCGTATCCCTGCGAAATTAAACCGGGCACTCTTGCTGAAAAAATTTACGGAAGTTTGGCAATCAACGAACGTCACCGTCACCGCTACGAGTTCAACAATAAATACCTGGATGCATTTGAACAAGCCGGAATGATCCCCAGTGGAAAAAACCCGGAAACAGGATTGGTAGAAATCATGGAAAATCCGAAGCATCCGTTCTTCATTGGTGTGCAATACCATCCTGAACTGAAAAGTACAGTAGAGAATCCTGCACCATTGTTTGTACATTTTATCAAAGCGGCAAAAGAGTATTCAGAGCGTCAGCAGTCGATCAAGAATCCGTTGCTGGAAAGTGAAATGATTTAATTGTAAATCGAAAATCGAAGCTGAAAGATAAAAAAGTGAATAGTCAAACTCTTCACTTTTTTTATTTAATATAAGTTGTATGAAAATCGCCATCTCAAATTATATTGAAAGTATCAGACAACTTTATTTTAAAGAAGGGAAAGGTAAACTGATTACGTATAAGCCAATCAGATACCATTTCTTCTATTTTTCGCTTCTTACGTTGGTTATTATAGCATTCTTATTTGTAGCAACAAATAGCAACAAATACATATTTGTTACTGCTTTGGGGTGTTTGTTAACGTTGGGCTACTTAGTCTTTATTATGGTTCAGATATTCAACTATTTTAAATGGAAGAAGTCTGTTGAAAGCTACCTTGATAACCTGAAAGAATTTAATGAAGCTGAAATTCTTCTCACTGAAAATTCTTTTGAACTTTTGTCCGCAAATTCCTCTTTCATTGAAAAATGGTCAGATGTGCGAGAGGTAAAATGTTTTAACGATCACATTTCATTCCAAATACGTGAGGTTTCGCAGTACATCTTTCCTGCTGCATCAATGTCCAATCAAGAGTTTCAAGAGCTGGTTTCATTTGTAAAAGATAAAACCAGATAATGGGATAAGATATAGGCTATCTCAGATTTATCAGATATGGGGTGCACAACATTCAGAAATCATAAATCTCCAATCTAAAATCAGTTTTCCGGTCTGCCAATCATCTGCTTTTTGATTTTTTCCCAAAAGCCCTGCACATTTTCATCATTGCGTTTCCAGTCTTTCCCGAAGTGATTGAGTTTGTTTCGTTGCTCATCTTTCTGCATGCGGAAAAACTCTTCCATCGTTTCGGTATCCTGTTGCATCGCTAATTTGTTGTAGAGGCGTTTGATCTCTTTTTCATAATAGGCACTTTCTTAGGCCCTTGTTT
>CAYMSG010000162.1:0-7887 GCA_964392955.1 uncultured Chitinophagaceae bacterium
AACGGGAGCCGACGGTACATACCGGTTAAGCGTTCCGTCAACAGCCAGGGTGCTGGTGTTTTCTTCCATCAACTTCGCATCACAGGAAATTCCGATTGGAAACAAGTCGGAAATTTCAATTGAACTCATTTCAGAAGAACGCTCACTTTCTGAAGTAGTAGTTGTGGGTTACGGTACGCAGCGTAAAAAAACCGTAACTGCTGCAATTGGCAAGATTGATCCCGGGCCTATTACAGATCTTGTTACGCCCAGTATAGACCGGCAACTTGGTGGACGTACACCTGGTATTCAGGTTACAAGCCCAACAGGACTTGTGAACGTTGCCCCACGTATCCGGATCCGTGGAGTAAACTCCATAAGCGGAGGCCGTGACCCATTGATCGTAGTTGATGGTGTTCCAATCTTTGACGGTGGTTTTTCCAGTGTTGCTAATACCAATGCATTGGCGGATATTAATCCCGCAGATATAGAATCAGTTGAGGTTTTAAAAGATGGTTCCGCGACTGCAATTTATGGTTCAAGAGCTTCAAATGGTGTATTGTTAATTACAACAAAAAAAGGACGTTCAGGCAGGTCGAATGTAAATTACAATGCAGTGTTTGGCTACTCAAATCCATACAAAAGGTTTGAGATGTTGAATGCGCAAGAATTTGTGACTATTTCAAATGAAAAATTTGTAAATGCAGGTCAGGCAGCGCAAGCGTTCATGAATAGTGAAAACACAAGCACCGACTGGCAGGATTTCATTTTCAACAACAATGCGTTTGCACAGACACATAACCTTAGTGTAGATGGTGGTAACGATCGTTCGAATTACTTTTTCTCGCTGAACTATACAGACCAAAATGGTATGGTCATCACTAACAAAGTGAAACGCTATGCCATCCGTGCCAATCTGCAGCATAAAATCAATAAGTGGATTACTGTTACAAACAACATAACATTATCCAGAACAGAAGACAACGATCAGAATAACGGTGGCAACGCACTTTCAGGAGCTGTTGCAGCGTCATTACGTGCATTGCCAAATGTTCGCATCTACAATCCTTCTCTACCACAGTTCGATGGATTTAATATTACGCCTGATGGTGCTGCTTTAGGCCAGGATGCCAATCTTCGTCCTATTGAAAATAACTATTCAAATATTGCATTTGTATTGAGTAAAAACAGATTTAACTCAATCAAACAGCGTATTTTAAATAACCTTTCGTTTGATATTAAACCCGTTAGCTGGATTACCCTCACTTCAAAAATTGGAATTGACTACCTTACCGGTGTAGATTTTCAATCGCTTGATAATCGCCATGGCGATGGACGGGGTAGCTCCGGTAGTGTTTACAATCAAAGTCTTAACAGTCTTCGTTGGGTTTGGCAAAATTATGCTAATGCAAACAAAACGATTGGTGACCACACCATTGGGTTAACGGTTGGTACAGAAGCACAAAATGAAACGTTCAATAGCTTTTTTGGACAAGGAACCGTTATTTCAGATAGGTTTTTTGCACAACAGAACCTGATTAGCGGAAGTTATGCCACACAGTTTAGTGGTGGTGGTTACAGAGAAGGCCCCGGCTTCGTGTCCTATTTTGGACGTTTAAATTACGATTACAAGAGCCGTTATTTTGTACAGGCATCGTTCCGTCGTGATGGTTTATCCCGTTTTGCACCTGATAACCGCTTTGGTAACTTTCCGGGAGTTTCTGCCGGTTGGCGTATCTCTGAAGAAGGTTTCTGGAACAGCAATTTCCTGAAATTCTTCAATGAAGTAAAGCTGCGTGGTTCGTGGGCTGTAGTAGGTAACGATCAGATTGTTGGTGGATTATTTCCTTTTCTAAGTCAATATTCATCAGCGCCATATGGTGCGTTAAGTGGTATTGCAGCTTCTGTAGTTGGGAATAGTGGGCTTAAATGGGAAACAAATGAAAAAATCGATATTGGAATTGACATTACTTTCCTAAAAAACCGATTGAATTTTACATTTGATTGGTATTCTAATAAGAACAATGGGCTGGTATTTGGAGTGCCTACCCCGCCTTCATTTGGTGTTCCGGGAAATCAGATCTTTCAGAATATAGGTAATATGGAAAACAAGGGTATCGAACTTTCATTAAGTGGTACCATAATTCAAAAGAAAGATTTCAGTTGGGATGCAAACATTAATTTCACATCACTCTCTAACGAAGTAAAGTCGCTTTATCTTAACCAAGATATCATTGGTGGATACAATATCCTGCGGGTTGGGCAGCCAATTAATGCAATATTTGGTTATCAATTTGCTGGTGTAAACAGTGGTAACGGAAATCCAATGTACACGAAAGCAGATGGATCTTTGATTCAAGGCAATATTCCAAATCTTACGTACTATACAGTTGTTAAACCTGATGACGCAACATTAGGAACGCAAACAACATTAGCAGGAGCTGACAGAGCAGTACTTGGAAATGTAATTCCAACATGGTTTGGCGGTGTAAATAATACGATCCGTTACAAAGGCTTTACGTTTGATATGTTGTGGCGCTATTCAGGCGGTAACAAGATATTCAACTTAACAATGCAGGAAGCATTGGTAAACCAGGCATTTCAGAACAATGGAAAAGTTATCCTGAACCGTTGGACCAAACCTGGCGACATTACCAATGTACCGAGAGTATGGTATGGTCGAGATAACTTTACAAACCTGCAACAGAATGCAAACTCACGTTTTGTTGAATCCGGCAACTTTGCCCGTCTTGAAAACGTACAGTTAAGCTATGCGTTGGATGTGAAAAAAGTGTTCCGTGCAACAGAGTCGCCCGTTCGTTCTTTCCGGGTATTTGTTCAGGCACAAAATCTGATCCTGATTACTAAATATTCAGGAATAGATCCCGAAAACATCACAGAAGGAGGAATTGATAACAATACAGTTCCCAGACCAAGAGTATTTTCTTTTGGATTTAATATAGGATTGTAATTGTACCGTTTCTAATCATTAAATATTCAGAAATATGAAATTGACTATATCAAAAAACAAACTATTGGGACTGATAGCTTTATTGCTATTTTCCCTAAGTGGTTGTAAAAAAGTACTGGATCTGCAGCCGTTTACTTCATTCACTGATGCCTCTGCGTTTATAGATCCGGATAAAATCAACTTAGCTGTAAACGGTGTTTACGATGCCGCTCAAAGTGGATTTTATTTAGGCGGCCAGGTTCGTGGGTATCCTTTTGGTGCAGCAAGCATTGAGCAGGGAGATATGCGTGGCGAAGACATGGCAAATAATGCCTTGTTTTATCAAATTACGTACGAAGCTACCTATAACAATGTAACAGCCAATAATGATTTCCAGTTTCAAACATTGTATGGGCTTATTAACAAAGCAAACTTAACCATTGATGGTGTTGCAGATGCAGTTTCAAAAAACATCATTCCGGCAGCTACAGGCAATGTGTTTATTGCCGAATGTCGTTTTTTAAGAGCAATGGCCCATCATGAATTGGTAATCAATTTTGCACGTCCGTATTTAGATGGTAATGGCAGCCAAGTGGGCATTATTTATCGTGATTTTGGTGTAAATAGTGAAGCCAAGGTGGCAGAAGCAGCAGCACTCAAAAGAGAAGACTTCCCCGTTTCATTAGTTTATACCAAAATTCTGGAAGATCTTGATTATGCTGAAGCCAATCTTCCCAACACATCGGCCATTAAAACCTACCGTGCTTCCAAAGCTGCAGCCATTGCATTAAAAATGCGTGTGAAAATGCATAAAGGCGACTGGGCGGGAGTAATTGCTGAAGGTAACAAATTGGTTCCTGCAACAGCACCTTATACAAGCCCTATTGGTGGCTGGAAACTGACTGCAACTCCCGATGGTCCTTTCGCAAATAATACATCAGATGAAAGTATCTTCTCCATTAAGAATGATGCTACTGATAACCCTGGTGTTAATGGTGCTCTTGCAGCTATGTTGGGTGATCCTGCTATTAACGGCAGAGGATTAGTTCGCATAAGCCCTATAATATGGAGCGATGCACGCTGGCTTTGCAATGATCTAAGAAGAAGCTCTTCTTTAGCCAGATCAACCAGTAATGCTGTATTTTCCAATAAGTACAGAGATATTGCAACACGTAGCGATGCAGCTCCTATGATCCGTTACGCTGAAGTATTATTAATGCTGGCTGAGGCTGAAGCAAGAAATGCAGCAACTGTTTCTACCAGGGCGTTAAGCTTATTGAACGAAGTAAGAAATCGGGCGGTTACGACTCCTGCTGACCAGTTTACAATAGCCAGCTTTTTAACAAAAAATGCACTTATTTCGGCAATTCTATTCGAAAGAAGAGTTGAATTCCTGGCAGAAGGAAAGCGCTGGGGCGATATTCACCGTCTGGCAAGAGATGCCGACTTTGCACCAGTTGCCGGTGGTGGTATACCATCTAAAGTTGGTACAGGTGCTACAAATGCTGCTTGGTTTAATTGTGCTGGAGGTGTAAGTATTACACGTGCAGTTCCTGAAATACCGTATAGCAACTTCCGGTTTCTTTGGCCGATTCCATTAGGCGAAATTCAACAGAATCCGAACTATACTCAAAATACAGGTTACTAAAATATCAGGTTCTCGTATAAAAAACCCCGGCTTTAATAGCCGGGGTTTTTTATTGTTCCTTTTTTACTGCAACACTTCCGCCAGCTTACTTTCCAATGTACTCCCTCTTAAATTATCCGCAATGATCTTGCCGGTGGGATCGATCAACACATTATAAGGAATACCGTTGAAACCATACAATCCTACCGCTTCACTATCCCAGAATTTCAAATCGCTGATGTGGTTCCAGGTAAGGCCATCTTCTTTGATCCCTTTCAACCAGGCCTCTTTTGTTTTATCTAACGACACGCCGAGAATGGTAAAATTTTTATCCTTGTATTTATTGTAAGCGGCTACTACATTTGGGTTTTCTGCACGGCATGGTCCGCACCAACTGGCCCAGAAATCAACCAGTACATATTTTCCTTTCAAGCTGCTCAATGAAAAATTTGTTCCATTGACATCAGGCATGGTAATATCCGGTGCCATTGTGCCAATAGCCGGTGTGCCTTGCTTTGGTCCAGCTGCATTGGCCGTGCTTTCACGAAACTGCTTTACCACTGCCTGGATACCAGTATGCTTTGGAAAACGTTTGACCAAACTGTTAAACATCGCTTCGTTTTCTGTAACATCGGTTCCAATATTGATCGATGTGGCAAACATACTCAGCATGGGGCTCTTATCTTCCATCGCTGTTTTTTTGATGTATGCTTTGAAAGCTGTAACCATATTGTTCATTTCAGTTTGTTTGATCATACTCAAACTATCCTGTACGCTATTCTGCAATTCGTTCTGCATCATGTACAACTTTTGCTGAGTAGCAGAAAGTGAATCTACAAATACACGCAACCGTTCACTGGCCGGCGAACCTTTGTAGCTGAGCTTACGGATATCGCTCCAATCGCCACTCAATGTAATATCCGATTTGTCGTTGATCACAAAGAACAATGGACTGTTTTCCACTTGCGGAAACCGCAACTGCAGCAAAGATTCTTCAGCAGCTTTTCCTTTAAGTGTAAATTTTCCGTTGGTTACTGTAATACTATCCAATACCTGTGGCGGCATATTTTCAAAAGAGATCTGCTCCAGGTACACCACTGTAGCAGGTGCATTTTTCACTTCGCCGGTAACAGTAAAGTTTTTACTTCCGTTTGTTTGACAAGCTGCAGCTGATAAAGCAACCGCTGCAACAATCCATGTTTGTTTCATGTGTAATTTTTAGTTTTTATTTCGATCACATGTTATTCGTGATAAAATTTTCTTCAGTCATTCGACAAGCTACTTCGAAAATTTTCTCACTCATTTCATTTTCATTATTTAGTTTGCTAATTTTTCTGTTACCAATTGATTCAGCAGTTTCGGATCGGCTTTCCCTTTCGATTTCTTCATTACTTCGCCCACAAATAAACCGATCAATCCTTTTTTCCCTTTTTTGTATTCCGTTACTTTTTCCGGCATAGTACCCAGCACTTCATCGATGAGTTGTTGCAACGCATCTTCGTTACGTTCCTGAATAAGATTTAACTGCTGTGCCAGCTCCATTGCCGGCGTACGGTTATCAGCAAGCATGGCAGGAAATAATTTTTGCGCTGCCATTGTATAACTTACTTGTCCGCTTTCAACCAATTGAATAATCTCTGCTAATTTTTGCGGGCGTAAACCAAGTTGATTGATTTCTTTTCCTTCTTCATTCAAAACAGATTTTATGGGACCTGCTAACCAGTTTGCAATTTGCTTGAACGATGAAGTGAATGCCGCAGTTGCTTCAAAGTAATCAGCTGTTTCTTTTTCTTCGCTCAGCAACGCAGCATCATATTCAGGCAATGTATATTGCGTAATAAAGCGTTGCTTTTTTTGTTCGCCCAATTCAGGTAACGATGCTTTTATATTGCTGATGAATTCATCTGTAATAATAAATGGCGGCAGATCAGGATCAGCCATGTAACGATAATCGTCTGCATCTTCTTTTGTACGAATCGCAAATGTTGTTTCTGTATCCGGATCAAAGCCTCTTGTTTGCTGAACAATCGGCTCCCCTTTTTCTTTTAATTCAATCATCCGCATCACTTCATGATCCACTGCTTTTTTCAGGAAACGGATGGAGTTCAGATTTTTGATCTCCACTTTTGTTCCAAGCTTTTGTTCCCCTTTCAAACGAATGGAAATATTTGCATCGCAGCGCAAACTTCCTTCTTCCATATTTCCATCGCATACATTCAATGTGCGAACAAGTTTACGTATCTCCGTTACATACGCTGCTGCTTCATCACCGCTATGCAGATCGGGCTCAGTTACAATCTCAATCAACGGCACTCCTGCACGGTTATGATCAACAACCGAATAAAGATCATGTTGATCGTGCATGCTTTTGCCTGCATCCTCTTCCATATGGATTCGGTTGAGCTGTATGTTGCGTTCACCGGCTTCGGTCTTGATCTTTACAAACCCAGCCTTGCAAACCGGTGTGGTATGTTGCGAAAGCTGATAACCTTTCGGCAAATCGGGATAGAAATAATGTTTACGGGCGAAATAATTTTTACGTTCAATTTCGCAGTTACAGGCAAGCCCCATCCGCACAGCCAATTCGATGGCTTCTTTGTTTAACTTAGGTAAAGTGCCTGGATGTGCTAAAGTAACCGGACTTACATGCCTGTTTGGTTCTGCACCAAAACCAGCACTGTCACCACAAAACAATTTGCTTTTGGTGAGTAATTGGGCATGTACTTCCAGTCCGATGACTGCTTCGTATTTCTCTGAATAATTTGACATAGTTAAAAAAGAAACGACATTTCGACTCCCGCCCAGTGCGGGACTGGTTCGCTCAATGTCGGTTATCAAGCCCTTCGACTCCGCTCAGGACTTTCAGGGTTCGCAAAAATACCCGTTTTACCCCGAAGCATCTGTGAGTATGCTCACAAAAAAGTCCCCCGGTGAGCCGGAGGACTAACTAAATCAGAATATTTATCAGGAAATCTTTACTTGCCATGTGTCAGACGCTCTTCGAGACATCAGATACCGTTACAGGTCGGCTTTGTTCAACTTCTTGGGAATCTTCACTTCTACTGTTACCGGCTTACCTCCACGTAACACTTTCACCGTCCAGAGGTTTTTCTCATTATTTCCACGCAAAGCGCTACGTGCTTCAGCCACATTTTTCACCGCTTTTCCATCAACTTCAGTAATGATATCATCTTTTTGCAAACCGCTTTTTGCTGAAGGTGAATCGGCTTCTACCTCCAATACTTTTACGCCATTTTCTTCTTCTGTATCCTGGATAGTTGCACCAAATCTGGGACGACCCTGGTAGAGGAAAATTTCATTTTGCAACCCA
>CAYMSG010000163.1:0-7840 GCA_964392955.1 uncultured Chitinophagaceae bacterium
CCATTGGCAGTGCCCGTGCCATCATCGAGTTTGCCGAGGATAAAATTTTCTTTGCGTAATACTTTGCCGGTGCCCGGCTCGTAGATCGTCCACATGCCATGCGGCACGGTGGAAGCTTCCAGTTTTACTTCAACCAGGTACACTTTCTTAGGATCGTTCACATCAAACACCTCGATGGTTTCGCTTGGTTTGTCGGGGTTTTGTGCCAGCCAGCTTTCTTCCCGTACCATATCGCCCATGGCATTGAAATATTGTTGTTTGCCGTGTTTGTTATTGGCCCGGTAAAATTCAATGGCCAGCAGATCGCCCATTAAACTGTAGGAACGCCAGGGCCCTTCTTTTTTCCCGTTTTTAAATTCACCCTCTTCTTCATAACCAGGCTCGCCACGCACTTCTTCGTAACGGATCACCCATTTCCCCTGTTTCAACCCATTTACATCGGTACAGTTCAAGGTATCGCCTTTTACACCAATGGTAAACTCTTTGCATTGAGCTGCGCCGTTCATCCAAAAAAGGAGGGAGGCTACCGCACTTAGCATCAACATTCGTATGTTTGAAATCATTCTTCTACTTTTCATAACATGAGATTAAAAAACCAAAAAAGCATGTACCAGTTAAAAACGGTTGCAACAGGTAAAAATTGCCTGTTTAAAGTTACTCCTATTCTTTCGTTTCTGTTTCTTGTATTCGTAAGCCATGCACAAATCAAGCCAACTACTGCCGACGAAAGGCAAAAGGGCATGCAGTTGCGGAAGGAAATGGAAAAGAAATCATTGTTAAAAGAAAGTAAGTTCCGCAATATCGGTCCAACGGTGATGAGCGGACGTGTAAATGATATTGAAGTAAATCCACAAGATGCAACAGAGTTTTATGTGGCTTATGCCAGTGGTGGTTTGTGGCATACCACCAACAATGGTCAATCCTTTACTCCCATTTTTGATAATGAAGATGTAATGACCATTGGTGATATTGCGGTGAAATGGTATGGCAACCGTGTGATCTGGGTGGGAACGGGTGAGGTGAACAGCAGCCGCTCTTCGTATGCAGGCAATGGTGTGTATAAGAGTGGCGATAATGGTAAAAACTGGGAGTATGTAGGGTTGCCTGAAAGTCATCATATCGGTAAAGTTCAATTGCACCCGACTGATCCAAACACAGCCTGGGTAGCCGCATTGGGGCATCTGTATTCACCCAACAAAGAACGGGGTGTGTACAAAACAACAGATGGTGGAAAAACATGGAAACTGACATTGGCGATTGATGATAACACAGGTGCGGTGGAAATGGAAATGAATCCGAATAATCCCAATGAACTGTATGCTGCCATGTGGAACCGTACACGCAGAGGCTGGAAGTTTGATGAAAGCGGACCCACCAGCGGTATTTATAAAAGCACGGATGGCGGTAATAACTGGACCTTGATCAGCGGACCGGGCAGCGGTTTTGCTGAAGGAACAAAGCTGGGCCGTATTGGTTTGAGTGTGTATCCGCAAAACCCCAACATTGTATATGCAGTGATCGATAATTACAATCCATTACCGGATACCGGACGGAAACGACCAACTGGTGATACCACCATTCAGTTGAAAGATTTTAAAACCATGACAGCAGATCAACTGCTCAATCTCGATGATAAAAAACTGGACACGTTTATGCGCAGGCAACGTTTCCCGTCGAAATACAATGCATCGGTTGTAAAAGAAATGGTGCGTGCAGGAAAAATTCAGCCCGTTGCATTATGGGATTATTTTGATGCAGGCGATGATGTTTTCATCAATGCAGGCATCAAAGGATGCGAAGTATACCGTAGTGATGATGCAGGAAAAACATGGAAGCTCATCAACAATAAACTGCCGCAGGCATTTAGCACATACGGTTATTATTTTGCGAAGATTTATGTGTCGCCCACCAACGCCGATAAAATTGTGGTGTTGGGCGTAAATGCCTGGCTAAGTTCCGATGCAGGTAAAACATTCAAGAATATTGACGGTCGCAATGTGCATTCCGATCATCATGCGTTATGGATCAATCCCAAGCGTGATTCACACATGATCAATGGAAATGATGGCGGCATTAATATTACATACGACGATGGAGCCAATTGGTTCAAAGCCAATTCTCCAGCCGTGGGTCAGTATTATGCAATAGCAGTTGATGATGCAAAACCGTACAATGTATATGGAGGTTTCCAGGATAATGGTACGTGGTTTGGCCCCAGCAACAACCGTGAAACAACCGATTGGCACGACAGCGGAAACTATCCGTTCAAATCAATTGGTGGTGGCGATGGTATGCAGGTGCAGGTTGATACAAGAGATAACACAACGGTGTATGTGGGTTCGCAGTTTGGTGCTTATTCACGTGTAAATAAAAATATGCCGTTTGCAGGTCGTGTAAGTGTACGTCCGCAACATGAGTTGGGTGAAAAACCATTGCGTTTTAACTGGCAATCGCCGATTCTCTTATCGAAGCACAACCAGGATGTGTTTTATTTCGGCAGTAACCGTTTCCACAGAAGTTTTAATAAAGGAGAGAACAGTGTTAACCTGAGTGGCGATTTAACCGGTGGTAAAAAAGAAGGCAATGTGCCCTTTGGTACATTGGTAACCATCAGCGAATCGCCATTGCGTTTTGGATTAATTTATACCGGAAGTGATGATGGATTTATTCATGTAACAAAAGATGGAGGTTATAGCTGGTCTGCCATTCATCCCAAGTTACCAAAGCAGGTGCAGGGTTTGTATGTAAGCCGTGTTATTGCATCGAAATACAAAGAGAGTCGTGTTTATATCACACTGAACGGATATCGGAATGATCATTTTACTGCATGGGTATTTGTAAGTGAAGATTATGGAACTACCTGGAAACAGATCTTTACTGATTTGCCTGCCGAACCGGTAAACGTGATCCGTGAAGATCCAAAGCATGAAAACCTGTTGTACGTTGGTACCGATCATGCATTGTATGTATCAGTAGATGCTGGCGCCAGCAGCATGGCTTGGATGAGTAACCTGCCACGTGTGGCCATTCATGATATTGCCATCCAGAAACGGGAAAATGAAATTGTGCTGGGTACACATGGACGCAGTTTGTACATTGGTTCACTTACTGAAGTACAAAAACTGGCAAGTGATAAAGCTTATTATGAGAAGAAAAGGGCAGAGTTAAAATAAGAATAATATCCGTTTGTCATTCAGAGAACAATAGTCTATAAATTTTGTTTTAACTTGTACATTCAAAAAATAATTCAAATGAAACGTATCTTAAGTTTATTACCGGTATTGGTTTTGCTGTTATCAGTAACAGCCTGCGCACAAAATCAAACAAAGCCAAGTCCGCCTGCAAGTGCAGAATTTAAAGCGGGTGACGCTACCATCAAAATCAACTACAGCGCACCCTCTGTAAAGGGTCGTGAAATATGGGGCAAATTGGTTCCTTACGGTGAAGTATGGCGTACGGGTGCAAACGAAGCCACTGTGTTTGAAACCGACAAGGATATAAAAGTAGAAGGCAAAACATTAGCAGCCGGAAAGTATTCACTCTTTACCATTCCTGGTGAAAAAGAGTGGGTAATCATCTTCAATAAAAATCCGAAGCAATGGGGTGCTTATAGCTACAAAGCAACAGAAGATGCGTTGCGTGTAACCGTAAAACCTGCTGCAGCAGAAATGACTGAAACATTAAAAATTGACGGTGCCAACGGCAAAGTAACTATCAGCTGGGAAAAGCTGGCCGTGGCATTTAACGTAACCCAATAATTGATGAATCATCAATGTGTAGTTAGTCCCCCGTTAACCTGGGGGACTTTTTCATTTCACAGCTTATCCACAAACAGCAGTTGTCATCAAAGGCTGGCATTATTATGAGTAGTTTGCAAACGAAATGAAGGATATACGAAATTTATTGCTGTTGGTGTTATCCATATGCCTGGTGGGCACATGGGGATACCACTTGTATGATAAGGACAAGCAGAGTGAGCAGCAATCGCAAGAACAACTTCAAAAGATAGCCGCAGAAGCAACCCGGAAAAATGATTCGTTACGGACTGCGTACAACCTGCTTTTAAAAGAGCTGGACGCTTCCAGAAACAACGTGACCGATACAACGGCTGTTACTACAGTTGCCAGCACGGAAAATGAGGTACTTGACAGTTTACGGAATGAAATTTCGTACATACTGGCCATTAATGATATTACCAAGGAAGATTTGCGCAGGGCCGAGGCAAAAATCAGGGATCTCCAAAAACGTATTCAATACAGCAATGCAGGAAATCCGAACACAAACAATTCGATGTCCGTGAAAACTGATATGCCCCAAACTAAGGTAACCCCCGTTTTCTCAAAAAAGAAAAAGGCACCCGAAGTTCTTCCCAACTTGCTGGCAACAGGCGTAAGCTTTCGTGCAATAGAAGGTAGTGGCGTAATAAATACAAAAGCAAATGCAGTAAGTGAGTTATCCATATCATGTGCTTTGCAAAACAATACAACTTCGTTTGCTGACACTGATATATTTATTATCGTAGCAGATCCAGCAGGTAATGTTATACAGGACGATCCCTGGCAATCGGGTATGTTTCTGAATGATGCCGGGGTAAGAATACCATACACCCGTAAATCAAAACTTTCATACACAAAAGGTGAAACCAACAGTCTTACTGTAAGCCTCAAATTGCCTTCCTACCAAAAAGGTATTTACAGGTTGCAGATGTTCCACAATAGTGTGCGCATAGCCGCTGCGAATCTTCGCCTGAATTAGTCCACATTGTTACTTAATCACATTTTTTTCACAGTTTCAATTCGCTGAAATGATAAACGAGGTAAGGGGATTTGATTGTATTACTTTTACCCAAAGCATATTTTATGAATAGAGTGGTACGCATAACAGGAGCATTTTTGTTGACATTGTATTCAACTGCAGGGCTTCAGCTTTTTGCCCAAACAAGTAAAAAGACAGACTACAGCAATATTCCCAATTTGTATGCAGGCATTGAAGTGGGTTCAAAAGGTGTAAAGCTGAGTGTGATTGAGTTGAAAAAAAATACAGGTCTGGGAAATAGTTTTGTAACCGTAAAAGACAGTTCTGTCAATACAGATTTTATTTCGTTTAATCAATCAACATTTGATGCCACAGCCAGTGGTCTTACCGGTTTGTTTGAAGCTGCACGCACAAGGTTTAGTATTCCTTCGAACAGAATTTTTACAGTGATCAGCAGCGGGGTAAAAACCTTGGCTGAAAAAGAAAATAAGCAGGCCTGGATTGAAAAACTCATTGCACAATTTCGTTCTGCCATTAGCGAACCACAACGCAAAGTGGAAGTAGTGGATGTAATGCAGGAAGCAAAGTTGTCACATTTGGGAATTGTACCGAAAAGCCGCCGTTACAGTACATTCCTGATCGACATAGGTAGTGGTAACTCAAAAGGTGGTTTTTTTCCTTATGGAAACGACAGCTATTTTTACTTATTCCAGTTGTCGTGGGGAACAAAAAGTACAGCCAATGCTGCTGAAAAAATGTTAGAAAATGATAACTCGCATGAGAACTATATCAGGCAGTTGACCCGTGTTGCTGCCGGTGCCGAAACCTCGGAGATCATATATGCAGTTAATTCAAGTGGTAGTTTTCCGGTAAGTGATCATATTGCTTTTAGTGGAGGCATTGCATGGGCGGTAGCTACACTGATATATCCGGAACTTATCAACAACCCGGTGGTGCCTGTTACATACGAAGACGTAGAACGTTTTTCTAAACAGGTAACAGAGAATTTTACATCGGTATCTCAGGAATATCTTACATTGAAAATGACGAATGGCTCGTGGGATAAAAAATTGATTGCCGCTGAAATCAAACGGGTACATGCCGTGTTTGATCAGCGTTCACTCATGGCCGGTAGTGCATTGCTGCTGCGTATCATGCGCCAGTTTAAATCGGTGAATGAAGCCAAGCAGTTTTACCTCATCAAAAATGGAAACGTAGGCTGGGTATCGGCCTATGTTGATGAAGCAGTAGATTAACCCATCCACGATAGATCAAAAAGAAGGCTCCGGTAATAACGGGGCTTTTTTGTGTTGCACCGGCAGCAAAAAACCGTTGTACGGAATTATTCAACAGGGGTTTGTCGCATGTTTTTACAGCAACCTGGCTCAATCGTAAAACATTTTTGGCATACTATTTGGCAACCCTTAACAAAATTACGTTTATGAAAATCAAAATTCTTTGTATTGCTATTTTGTCTGCCACAATAGGCAGCGTTTCTGCACAAAACTCTTCTGTATTTATTAAGGCCGGTTATAACATGGCGAACATTTCCATCAGTGACAATGGGGATGTGGATGAAAACCGGATGCTGTCAAGTTTTCATGTTGGATTACAGGGTGATATTGCTGTAATCAAAAATATACTTTCCATTCAACCCGGATTGTTGTTTACAGGAAAAGGTTCAAAGCTTCAAAGCGGACAACCCGGACAGAATGGTTATTACCGTTCAGTAGTGAATCCCTATTATATTGAAGTGCCTGTGAATGTTGTAGTAAAAGCACCTATTGGTGGTGGTTCGAAATTCTTTGTTGGTGCTGGCCCTTATGCAGCAATGGGTGTAGGTGGCAATCGAAAACTCGATTACCAACTCATTGGTATTGCATACAGCAGGACTGATAAAATTGATTTTTCAAATGATGATCCTACCACGCAAGGTGAAGAAGGCGCAGGCTATGGTATTCTCCGTCGCTTTGATTATGGTTTGAACGGCACCATTGGTTTTGAAGGCGAGAAAGCGATGTTCTCTGTGAATTATGGATTGGGTTTGGCAAAACTGCAGTCGGGTGCTGATAACAATGTGGATGAACGTAACAAACATAGAGTGCTGAGTTTTACAGTCGGTTTCCGTTTGTAATAACCTGCCGGACTGAAAAAGGCGCACTGTTATGCGGTGCGCCTTTTTGTATTCATAGAAATTCTCTTTTGTTAAAATAGTACAGCTTGCATCAATTGATCCAAACAGTTCTAACTTTAACCGGCAATTCGATTGGTGAATGAGATTTTGCTATGTTGCAACAACTAACAACAATTGCTGATGATGTAGTATGATAGTTAAACTACTGCTGATGATAATGCTCATGCATTATTCATATGCATCCATGTCGCAGGATACGCTATACTTTATCGGTAACGCAGCTGTTATTGGTGTAGGTATAAACCAGGGTGATTATAAAACATGGCCATACAAAGGCGCTGATTGGTCGTTGGTTCCGGAACAAAAAAATATCATTGCAGAATACCAGGTGAATGCAGGTAAACTGCTGAGGCCATTATCAAACTCTTATTCTGTTTTCTTTGAAAGTGGTTTTAAAGTGGGGTATCAAGCAGGAAAAATATCTGACGGAGTTGAACGGGCAACATATTCTGAAACATATATTGGTGTACCGGTAGCATTGGGCCTGTTGAAAATGAATAAACAGCGGGTGCAAAAACATGCCATTGGTTTTGCATTGTATGGATCGGTGGTGAAAGAGGTGCGAAATGAATCAATGAATGATAAAAGCTGGCGTTTTTTTTCACAACCAAGAGGAAAAATTTTCGTGAATACACATCTGTTATTTCCTTCAAAAAAAAGCGGACGATACCGTGGGGTGGGAGTAGAGGTCAGTAAAGATATTGGGTTTAATTATAAGGTACCAACCATTCCGTTTGCAGTTGAAAACATGCGGTTAGGGATTACGTTTCATCCGTTTTGCGATTTCTTTTGATAAAATATATTGCATATAAGAGAAGAGGCGCACTGCAACAGTGCGCCTCTTTATTTTTTTGTAGCCACAGATACACGCAAATAGCCACAGATGAAACT
>CAYMSG010000164.1:0-7837 GCA_964392955.1 uncultured Chitinophagaceae bacterium
ACCTACACCTATCGTATGCTGCAACGGGTAAACGGCATTGAAACAGAAACCACCTACAGCGAAAACTGCAACAACCCATTAATGAAACGAAGAGGCAGCAATAAAACGGTTTTTGAATACAACAACAACTGCTACCTGGTGTACAAAGAAAGCAACAGCTATATCGCAAAGGCTGCCTACAATGAACAGTTAAACAAAGTAACCCGTACCGAATACATTGACAAATACACCGGCGATACCAGCATCAATACGTTTGAATACAACAGGAATGGCGATTTGGTAAAAGCAACAGAGGGAAAGAAATGGGTAACATTATCGTACAACAAAGACAACAAGATTGTAAAAATGGAATACGAAGAGGGTGTGCTTACCTATGAATACAACAGCATCGGTAAGCCTTCAAAGATTACCGTAAGCGGAAAAGGATCGATCAATGTGCAATACGATGCCAATGGGGAAATCAGCAAGGTAGACAGCCCCGAAGGTTCGGGTGTTTCGCTGGCCGTAACACAAGCCATGCAGGCATTGCTTTCACGCACAAAACCAAGAGGACTCGATTTTAACTGACAGATCCACTAGGCGCCACGCTGTGCACCACCCACATGTTTGCCGGCGTTGTTGGAAGTTTTGGTGTTGGCCTTTCCACCACCCTTGGGTGCCATGAATGCTGATTTGTTGGCCGGTAAGCTGCTCTTCTTTTTATCTTTCTTATTCTTGCCTGTATTAAACAACGACATAACGGATAATTTTTTGGTAAGTACTCCTGTTGACTGCAACAGGAGGATGAAGATACCGAAACTTTTTGAACGGCGATTTGTCCCATCACAACAGGTATAAACCGGAGATCACCGAGTCCGTGCGTTGTCTCTCCTTCTTTTCCCGATTTACATTGTTACTTGTTGACAGCCCATTACCACCCTTTGTGTTTCACCACCTGAGCAAAGCGAAAATCCTATCTTCGCCTCCATGATTCAAGTAGGTCAATACAACCGCCTCATTGTACAGCGACTCAAAGATGCCGGTGCTTATTTAGATGATGGCAGCGAAGGTATCCTGCTGCCCAAACGCTTTGTACCCCGTGGTACAAAAATCGGCGATGAGCTCACGGTGTTTGTGTACCACGATTCAGAAGACCGACTGATTGCCACCAGCCAACACCCAACCGCCGTGGTGGGCGATATTGCCTTAATGAAAGTGGTAGGCACCAGCAGCCACGGTGCTTTTCTTGATTGGGGATTGATGAAAGATTTGTTTGTTCCCAAGAGTAAACAAATTTCCGCCATGCGACTGGGAGGGGAATACCTGGTGCATGTGTACATCGATGAACAAACCGGTCGGGCGGCCGCTTCCCAATACATTGAACATTTACTCAGCAACGATGAACTCACGGTCAAAGAAATGGACATCGTTGATCTCATCGTCTATCGCCAAACCGATCTTGGCTATGCCATGATCATCAACAAAAAACACATTGGTCTTTTGCATTTCAATGAAGTATTCCAGGAGTTGCAAATTGGTGATAAAGTGGAAGGCTATATCAAAACCATCCGTCCCGATAATAAGATCGATGTATCGCTGGGCAAACCCGGTTACCAGAAAACAGAAGACGAAGCCGCTAAAATTCTCCGGCTCCTCCAGCAACACAATGGCTATTTACCTTACCACGATAAAAGCGAACCCGAAGCCATCTACTCCTTCTTCGGCATGAGTAAAAAAACATTTAAGATGACCGTGGGTAAACTTTACAAGGAGAAAAAAATTGAACTGACGCAAACAGGTATTAAACTGTTGGAGGCATAAGCGATATCATTGCGATCCTTTCCTATGGCTCACCATCGAACCATCTTCCCCTTTCATTCGTAGTTACTGCAATGAAATTGTTGCTTGCAATCATATCCATTCTATGTGTTGGTGCCTGTGTAAAGAAACAGGAACCTGCTTCCACAACCATTCCCGGTCTGCCTACTGCACCCATCTACACCTGGCTGGCACTCGGCGATTCTTATACCATCGGACAAGGCGTCAACCAAAATGAACGTTTCCCCGCACAAACTGTAACCGCCTTGTTGCAAGCTGGCATCCAGGTACAGCCGCCTGCTTATATTGCCACCACTGGCTGGACTACCAACAATCTGCAATCAAACATCAACAGCAACAATCCCAATAAACATAACGTGGTAAGTTTGCTGATCGGGGTAAACGATCAATATCAATTCAGGGATACAACCGGTTATCGCCAACGTTTTACGCAACTGTTGGTAAAAGCCATTGAGCTGACCAATGGAAAACAACAAAATGTGTTTGTGTTGTCTATCCCCGATTACAGTGTAACACCCTTTGCCGCATCATTCGATACGGCACAGATCCGGAAAGAAATTGATTGGTTCAACAACATCAACCGTGCTGTAACACAGCAATACAATTGTCCTTATCTCGATATTACCCCTTCCACACGTGAAGGAAGAACCAACCGCAGCCTCATTGCAGCCGATGGATTGCATCCTTCCGCACTGGAATACAAACGCTGGGCCGACAGACTGGTGCCCCTGCTGGTGCAGGCGTTGAAATAATGTTCCGGCGACGGACGGTGAGTCACCCTCCACCCCTTTATCAGTACCTTGCACCCATAATCAAGTAATTCAGCAAACAAGTTCGTTCTACAAAACCATGGCCAGAGCACGACGTTCAAACAATACAAACGACAAAGGATCAGCAAAAGCAAAAATTACAAAGGAGAGTCTCAAAGAAGCACTCATCCTCTTCACGTATTTAAAACCCTACCGGGGGAAATTTATCTGGGCCCTGGTGTTTATTGCCGTGTCTGCGTTTACCACCAGCCTCTTTCCCTTTCTGTTGGGAAAAATGATTGATACGGCTTCTCCCGGTGCCAGTGTTCCCGGCATGGGCAGCATGTCGCAATTCGATTTTGGATTGAAAAATATCAAGCTCAGTTTAAACACAACCCTGCTGTTGATCTTTGCACAACTCAGTCTGCAAACAGTGTTCTCCTTTATGCGGGTGTACTTACTAACGGCGGCGGGTGAATGCTCACTGGCCGATATGCGCAAAGATGTGTACAGCAAACTGCTCAGCATGCCCATGAGTTATTTCACAGAGAAAAGAGTAGGTGAACTAAGCAACCGTATTTCAAGTGATCTCTCGCAAATACAGGATGCCATCTCCTTTACACTCGCTGAATTCCTCAGGGGCATCTTCACACTCATCATCGGTTTGTTTTTTATTTTCTGGATCAGTACCAAGCTGGCGCTCATTATGCTGGCGGTGGTACCCATTATCGCCATCTTAGCAGTGGTGTTTGGCATGCGTATCCGTAAAATGGCCCGCAAGGCGCAGGATCAGTTGGCAGAAAGCGGCACCATTGTACAGGAAACCTTCCAGGGTATTTCCATTGTAAAAGCATTCACCAGCGAGTTCTATGAGATCGGCCGTTATGTAAAAAGTATTCAGTCGGTGGTAGCAACTTCCATCAGCAATTCACGCTACCGGGGTGCATTTATTTCGTTCATGATCTTTAGTGTGTTTGGAAGTATTGCGTTTGTGATGTGGGTGGGGGTAGGTATGATCCATTCGGGTGAACTCACCCTGGGATCACTTACCATGTTTGTGATCTTCTCCATGTTTGTAGGCGGCACGTTTGCAGGGTTTGCCGATATGTTTTCGCAACTGCAAAAAACATTGGGTGCCACACAAAGTGTGCGGGAAATTTTACGGGCCGAAGGTGAAGCTGTTGCTTTAACCGATATAGCAGTAGAGCCACAACATCAACTCAAAGGAAATGTACGTTTCGAGAATGTAGCCTTCAGTTATCCCGGCCGTAAAGATGTGCCCGTGTTGAAAGGACTTTCGCTCAGTGCTTCGAACGGGGAGCAGATTGCCATTGTGGGACCCAGCGGCGCCGGTAAATCCACCATTGCTTCCTTGCTCCTGCATTTTTATGAACCCGATAAAGGCACACTCTATTTTGATGAACGACCAGCCTCCTCGTTTCCGCTTTCACAACTCCGCCGGCAAATGGCGTTTGTACCGCAGGAAGTGTTGTTGTTTGGCGGCAGTATCAAAGAAAACATTGCCTATGGCAAACCCAACGCCAGTGAGGAAGAAATTATAGCTGCGGCACAGAAAGCCAATGCGCATGTATTTATTCAGCAGTTCCCGGAACAATATGAAACGATTGTGGGCGAACGGGGTATTAAATTGAGTGGTGGTCAGCGACAGCGCATTGCCATAGCACGTGCCATTTTAAAAGACCCGGCCATTTTGATTTTAGATGAAGCCACTTCCTCCCTCGACAGTGAAAGCGAACAGTTGGTACAGGAAGCATTGGATAATTTAATGAAGGGCCGCACTTCCTTTGTGATCGCCCACCGTCTCTCCACCATCCGCAATGCCGATAAAATTGTACTGATCGACAAAGGCATTGTTTCCGAAAGCGGCACCCATACCGAACTCATGAGCCACAACGGTCTCTACCGCAAACTCAACGAAATGCAGTTTGAGTTTGGTATTGTAACACAATCGCCGACGGTGCAGGAAGAAGAGGTGGAGGAACAATAGTTGGGGACCACGAATTGACACGAACTGTGTTGGCCACGGATGGACAAAAAGGAACACAGATAAAGAAAAGCACAAATCCGCCAAGTGTTCGACGGGTTGGTTAGGGTTGCCAACCTTTCGAAGGTTGGCAACCCTGTTCAGTAGCCTCATGCGGTGATTAACCCCTCTATTCACCGCATAATGTGCGGTGAATATTCATTCAATGCGCCCCCTCTTTACTCCAGTCCACCACCGTTTTATCAATCTCCAGGTCAATATGGCAATCGTTGCAGTTGTTGATGAGTAAACGATACGATTCTATTGCAACAGGAAAATTATTTTTATGCAAGGCCTTGCGGATGTTGTTGATCGGCGAGGCCAGTTCTTTTTTATACGATTGTTGAAACGGCCGCACCAGCTTGCGGTGTTCGGTGAATGTAACGCCAAGTATCTGCAAGGTACTGTCCATTCCTTCCAGTAACCACAATGCATAATCTGCATCCCGTTTGCGCAGGTACAGGCCGAGGTTATCGCTGTACATCGCCAGGTCGATCATGTTTTCATCGAGGTCTTTTTTATTTTCTATACGGTTATTGCTGCATTGTACAAATAACAGCACACAACCCATGATTGCAATAAGAACTAGCCATGCTTTCATACCCTTAAATTAAAACCTGTTCCCGGAAAAAGAATACGCCACTTCGCTTATCTTGCTCACAAACCCAAACTACATGCCCTTCAGTCTCGCTATTTCCAGCTACCGCACACCCTTGCAAAAAAATTACTGGCTCTGGATCTTCATCACTGTGTTTACCGGCGTATGGATCAGTACACTTGTTGGCACCACCGACATGAACAACTGGCTGCTCGAAAACACACTCACGTTTTTATTTGTGCTCTTCCTGCTGTTCAGCTACCGCAGGTACAAGTTCAGCGATCTGAGTTATCTGCTCGTGTGCGTGTATCTCTGCCTGCATGTGTACGGATCGAAATATACCTATGCTGAAAATCCCTTTGGTTACTGGTTGAAAGAGGTGTTTGCAACAGAGCGCAACCACTACGACCGTATTGTGCATTTCAGTTTTGGTTTCCTGCTGGCCTATCCCATGCGGGAATTGTTTTTAAAATGGATCGGTTATCCCAAACTGGTATCGTGGATATTACCCATTGAGATCACGCTATCCATCAGTGCCTTTTATGAGTTGATCGAGTGGGCCGTGGCCGATGTGTTTTTCAAAGCACAGGGCGATGCCTACCTCGGCACACAAGGCGATATCTGGGATGCACAGAAAGATATTTTCCTGGCCTTCATCGGTGCCATTTTAGCCACCACCATTGTATCAACGGTGAAACGGGTGTTTAATATTTACGAGAAGGAATAAGACCATTGTTTCGTGATGAAAGCCAGCGATTGAACCGGCAAATTCAAATAGTGCTTTTCAATGATGTTTGATTGCAAAAAAGGGTTGAGAGGCAGGAGGAAAGGTGGAAAGATTAATTTATTTCAACTACTTCCAAGTTTGCAATGCAATAATCTGATAAAATTTATTAAAAGAGTTTTTTCTTAAAATCATAACTGCCAAAAAGGATTATAGAAAACACCTCAATCCTATCATCAGAACTTAATAAATTTAGCTTTTCTGTATCACGAAAGAACTTCATGAAATCCTCTCTTGTTAGTTTCTATTTGATAAAAAAGTTATAGTTAATTAGGGTTTAAAAAAATCATTATGAATTTTCAGCAACTCTCGTGCTGGCAGAAATTTATCGGGTAACAGCATTTCTTTTCCATCCAGCTTAATAAAATTCTCATCAATACTTGTTGGGACATTTTTCTTTTTCAGCTTTGATGATACTTTGATCGTATAATCATTTGCTGTTATTGTAATCAAGCCTGCATCAAATGCTTTATCATGTAAAGCATTTAAACAAAGTCCATTCATTGGGTTTAATCTGTTCTTTTCATCTTTACTCCATGGTACAATATGACTTGCTATTAATAACTCTATTGCATTAATACCTGTAACACAACAAGCGTAATTATAAGTTGCTAAAACAACTGTTCGAAATATAGATTGGTTAACTCTTGTTTGTACTAACCGTTCTTTTTCTTTTCCTTCAGATGGCAGATCGGACAACTCGATTTTGTTAAGCTTGATTACTGTTGAGTGTTTTTGTTTTGCCAATAGTTCTTCGCTGGCGATTAAAGCAGCATCCCAATTATTATAAAATTCATCCCATATTGCTTTATCAAGTTTACTTGCATTTGATGCACCTTTTATTCCTCGTTCTTTTAATGTTGGATCGAAGCTTGCAAAATTACCAAGCTTTAAAGCTATAGACGATGGAGTTCTTCCAATCATCTCTGCAAACTTTATTATCTCAGGTGTTCCTTTATGCATCTTTCCAAAAGGAAGTTTACAGTAAAGGTTGATTGCAAGAATAAGTTCATCTCTTGTCCAGAGTTTTTGTCCTTCTTTCATACGTTACGCCATTGATTAATCTTAAAGATAGCAAAGTGATAAATAGAATCGATATACTCTGGTTCAAAGTTTACACCCCATTCTACATTTCTATGGATTAACTCGAACTCTTTTGCCCATTCGATAAACTGTGCAAATTTTCTACGGCTATCTTCAATTTCATAATTTTCTTTTGCAGCTATAAACGCAATATCTGCAACTGCTTCACAAAGAGAATATACTTGTTTATCAGTCATGGCTTTGGGTTTTTTGCCCATGAAAACAATAGTAAAGCATGTGACGTAAAGTACATTTGCCTTTACGTCACGTTTGGTTTGTGATAGTAATTAATCAGGAGCGTTTTTTTACCAGAGCGGCGAGTGTTTGGCGGAGTTTCGCCGGTTTGAGCTTGCCCAATCAGGCACGTATCGTTACCCCGATCTCCAGTGCGTTACCTGATTGACAGGAACAGCAATTAAAAAAATCTGTTACTTTGTACCGATGTACACACTGGAACAAATACTTGCTATACTGCGGGCGCACAAGCCCGAGCTGCAGCGGAAGTATCCTGTTTCGAAGCTGGGTGTGTTTGGTTCGTATGCAAGAGGTGAGGCTACGGCCAACAGCGATATTGATATTGCTGTGGAAATAAACGGGCCAATGGGTTTAAACTTTGTAACCATGGCCGATGAAATTGAAGAGCTCTTCGGCATTAAAACCGATGTGGTGCCGCTGCGTGCCATAAAGCCCAACTACCTGGTTACCGTTCAAAAAGATATTGTGTATGCCTGAGCGGAAACCTTCTGCCATACTGGAAGATA
>CAYMSG010000165.1:0-7821 GCA_964392955.1 uncultured Chitinophagaceae bacterium
ATGGCGATCTTTGTGTAATGGTTGGCAATATTTGCACCCAGCGCTCTTGAACCTGAGTGACTCAACAGGCCAACATACTTACCGGGTTCTACTCCCAGCACTTCATCTTTCTCTGCAATTTCAACTACACCAAACTCTACAAAGTGATTACCACTTCCGCTGGTACCTAATTGCTTCCATGCACGACCGTGCAGATTTTTCAGCAGTGGTAATTCAAAAAATAATTCATTATCCATCACTTCGTGTTCTTCGCTTTGCTTGAACTGTGCACCGCTGCCAAACAAAGTAGCTTCACCAATTTCTCTTGCAAAGAATGCTTCACGTTGTACCAACTCTTTCGGATCGATATCGTAAATGCTTAAACACATTCTGCAACCAATATCCACACCCACACCATACGGTATCACTGCATTCTCGGTTGCCAGTACACCACCGATCGGTAACCCATATCCATGATGTGCATCGGGCATTAATGCGCCTGCAATTGCCACCGGCAACTTTGCAGCGGTGTACATCTGGTGCATGGCGCTTTGTTCAATATGTTCACTTCCGAATACATTGAATTGAATGCCATTTTGATTCAACGACAACTTCCCTTCATTTTCTTTTTCTTCCGGCATCAATTGTTTTGCGATCAATGCCAGCACGGCATCATCTAAATAATTCGCAGGCGATGCCAACACTGCTTTCAACAATTCCATTACTTCCTCCTTTGCAGTATGCTTATACTGCTTTTGCATAATATTCATAGCGATGCTGATGACCGGTCCTTCCGGGTAGCCAATCGCTCTTATTTCTTTTCCTGCTATTTTTAACTTGCTCATTTTGTTCTCTGCTTTAACGTTATCCTACTTAACTCCGTACTCCATTAGTAATTCTGAAACTTTCGTAAAATCAAACTGGATGTTCTTTTCATGAGCATATCCTCTTACAAACTCTGAAAATGGTATTGCAGATTGATTAGCATGTTTTTCTATAAAACGAGGCTCTACTTTCCCAGTCAGATCAAACCTAACATAGTCATGATAACTCTCGATCAATCTAATTAAATCCATTTCCCTTTCTTTAAATTGATTTTGATAAAGAATTAATGTATCAATATCTATTATAGTGAGAGGCATAATTCTAGAAAAGTCAAACTGGCTAAATCTTGTGTCTGATTTCATTCCCTCAATTTCATCAAGCAGCCAATAATGAACCCAATAATTTAAAGCAGCGGCATTATATAATGAATCATGGGTTATAATTATCGGGAATAATCTCAGGTTTTCCAAATTGTAGTCTTTATCTACTGGCAGTTGTTTCAGAATACATCTTTCAATATTTTTAGACAACTGCTTTACTGCTTTTTTCAATCTCCCATCCTTCATTAACTCTCCCTCAATGATCTGAAAATTGTACGACAGTTTACTTTTACCCGGCATGAAAAAATCCTTAGACTCAAAAAGAAGAATGTCATCATGATCTTCAAAATAAAAATCAGGTTCTCGTTCAAGAAGCTTTGCCTTAAAATCACTACCTGTCATCATAACGGCGCTTTCGGAATTCAATACACACTTCAAAGTTTCATACACCAAAACGCCTTCTGAAAAATCTTCTCGTATATGTCCTAAAAAATCCTTGTCATAAGATGAAAATTTAAATATCAATCCGTTATATATTTTTTTAATTAGAAAAAGATCAAAAACAACTCTGTATTGTCCTTCTGCTATTTTCTGAAAAGGTTTGCTTCGAAGTTGTAAATAGTCATTTTGATCATCTGTAGTGTCTTTATCATCTATTGCCAATTGATTTAAAATATTTTCTGCCTGAGTTCTATCTTCACTTTTAACTGTATTCAGCACCACCCAACCCGGGCCATTCGTCCTTATTGATTGAACTAATGCTGCACCAACCCCTTTTACGTACTCTGCACTAGTTTTGCATTTAAAATCGCTTAGAAGTTGGTTTAAGAGGGGTTGATACTTTTCTGTAGCCGTCAAAAACTTTAAAAGTCTGACTTGCTTATACATTTGCGTATAAAACAATTGAGCATAATCAATATTGGTTAAGTCTGACTGAGGAAAAGAGAGTGCCAATTGTATTCGCTGCAACTGCCTCCCATCATCAATTTCCTCTACAGATTTTGCGGCTCTGTCATATCTCTCTAATAACTCATCGTTGAAAAGTAAATACAATTTAAAAAGAGGAATTGTGGCAGAAGCATCGAGAACTTCAATTTCACTTATAGATGCTTTATTTTCTTGCAACCACAAATACATATTTAGTAAACTTTCAACTACAATAATCTCATGTTCTTCGTTCTGATGAAAATTTCTAATTCTTCGATACTCCGATTCAATGTAAAAGTAGCTGGGACTTTGATCGTATTTATGTTCATTAAATGTAAACCACTCCCGCAGCAGAAAATCAAGCTCTGGGATTCCTTTATTTCTGAAATAACTAAGAAAATGACAACAAAATTTTTCAAGAATATCTATTCCGAGTTTATTTGCGTAATCTATCTTTGAGTTTGGTGATTCATTTGGAAAAAAATCCATAAACCCTAAAACCCTTTTCATTTTTGCTTCCTTTACCATAATTTAAATGAATAATTCCTGTTAAAAATAATTAACTCTGTACAAGTGTGCGACGCAACCAAAACTCAATAGTAGCAATGGCGGCGACAACAAAATAATCATCGCTCACCACTACTTACCATTTTATTTCTGCGGTACGAAAATCTGTTTCAACTGTTCGATCAACACGCCGTTACCACTTACACTGATGTTGCTGATCTTGTCTGCGATCTTTTCTACATATTCCATTTCCTTCAGTTTCCACAACATCGCATTTTCTTCCATCAGCTTGGCAGTGTTGAGCAAGCTACGGGTACTGGCAGTTTCTTCACGACGCATAATGCTGTTGGCCTGCGCTTTTTTCTCAGCAATCAACACCTGGTTCATGATCTCTTTTACATCGCCCGGCAAAACAATATCACGGATGCCAAAACCCATCACTTCAATACCCAACGCTTCCGCTTTTTCTTTTACCTGTGCCAGTACAAAAGGAGCTACTGCTTCTTTTTTCTCCAGCAATTCATCGAAACCATAACCGGCAATGTACTCACGCAAGGCCAGTTGAAAAGCCACATACAATTGTTGATCGTATGCCTTGTTTTGCAACAATGCTTTTTCAATGTCGGCCACCTGGTATTGTGCCCATGCATTCAAACGCAAAGCCGCTTTGTCTTTGGTTAGAATTTCCTGGCCGTTGATCTCCAGTTGCTGCTTACGCATATCCACCTTACCTACATGCACTGCAATGTTGTTCTTCCACCAATAGTACACACCGCTTTCCAGGGTTTGTACATATTTACCATCTACAAACAGTACTGCTTTTTCATAGCTCTCCACAGTGTAGCTACGCACATAGCTTGCCAGCAAACGATTTTGCAATACCACACGATCAATTTCCTTTTCAATTTCGATGCTGCCGATATCGGCACGAACGAAAGTATAATTGATCACTCCTTTCCAGTAAGTATAACGACCTGCAGTCAATACCTGTTTCAGTAAACCGTTCTCGTATTGCAATACGATCTCGTTGTCTTTTACCTCAACCACCTGCAATGCTTCGGCCAGTTCCGCATCTTTCAACAGGATGTTCAGTTCAATTGGTGCCACAAATGGTTTGGTAAGATCGTACACATACGCTTCCTTGTTCCACAACCAATACTTACCTTCTTTCAGCATGTATTGATACACACCATCTTTAAATACCAATGCCACCTGGTAGGCATTTACTTTTACACGTTTCATTGTTTATTGTTTTGTCAGCGGGTTCTTACACTCACTGTTTCTTAAAAAATAATAAAGCCGGCTGTATGATCATCCTGTTCTTACGGAAGCGGAATTTCTGTACTGCTGTTGCAACCGGTTCATCAAACGCCTGTTGACAATACATGTATCATCAATTCTGAATGATGAAGCAACTGCTGTTACAATACTTCTATGTTCGCTTTCGGGTAATTACAAGCAGCCCCTCCAAACCTCCCCGAAGGGGAGGCTTTGCAACACTCCGACAAAAAAGAAATTTCTAATTATCGGAGTGTTTGTAAGTCCCCTCTTTTGGAGGGGATTTAGGGGAGGCTTTCAATCACCCGGCTTTATTTGTCTGGTCAGCATTTGAGAAGCGCTGTACTTCATAATCCTACATTATCCTTGTAGTGCTCTAACCCACTGAGCTATTACAGCAACCTTTCGGACTGTAAACCGGATTCGAACCGGTGCGTTTCTGTTGCTCTAACCACTGAGCTATTCACCTATGCAGGCGAAGAAGGAATCGAACCTCCGACTCACAGTGTATGGAGGGCTCTGCACATTGATGCAACAGCATACAGATAGCTACTGCGTCTGCACTGTGGTGCTTCCTTGAAACACAAACCCGGTTTGCTGTCAACATACAAATACCCTTCTTGCCGTTAAGCAAGCTCTTGCCCCCATCCCCAAAAGGAGAGTAAGGAATACTATTGTTAATTCATTAGTTCCACCTGTCGCCTGAAACCGATCACTTCCGTTCTTTCAACCGGCTGTGCTTTTTCATTCGGGTTGGCAATTTCTGCAATGGTCATTGGTTGATCGATCAGCTTATCGAAACCAAAATGATTTGATAAACGATTAGCTTTCTCTACACCCAATTTTCCAAACTCATACTTGGCGATCAATCTTCCTTTACGCATCAAGGCACTATCTACCATCGTAAGTGAACTGTTGAAAGTGCAGATCAATTGCACATTGAGAAAATCAGCCAGTAACCCATCTGAAATATTCAACAGGTTCGATACAGATGAGCTGCTGCTGTACTTTCTATCCATGATAATATTTTCTGCATCTTCAATGATCAATACCGTATTTGGGTTATCGATGAGCAGTTCGATAAAATCAGGATTCATCAAATTGCCAGCAACTGAAGGCGACAGGAATAACACACGTTTCTTGATTTTTCCAACAAGGTAACGCAGGTAAGTTGTTTTACCGGTGCCGGGTAACCCGTGCAGCAGTACAATTCCTTTATCGTTCTTTTGGCTCAATCTTTTTCTGATCACTTTATCTACTTCCTTAAAATCATCTTCATAAAAAAGGTTCAAGTCAAGCTTGGTACGTTTGATCTCCATCGCTTTTAATTCGAGATGATTTCTGTTCTGCACGATCAGGTTTATCTCCAATGGCTGACGACGTTGGCGTTCCTTGAACTGATTCACCAGTATGGTTAGTTCCTGCACAAACGTTTCATTTGTTCCATTGTGCAATACTTCGCAATAGTCATCATCAAATTCAAGTATGCAATTATTGGTTAAGATCACCACTGTTTTATCGAACTGGAATTTCTTATTCTTTTGTTTGTACCAGCGTGTCTGATGAATATTTTTAATCATTTCAGCATAACGTTCCTTAAATATTACAAATGCTTTTTCACCATCGATGTTGTTCACATAATTTATACTCGGTAAACTGTTGAAGCAATACAGGTATAAAATTTTCGTATCCAAAAAATTATCAGAGAACACATTGTTTGCACTGATCACTTTTTGATTAAATAAACTGTCCATTGTTTTTGTTTTTTTGCCCCTCCAAACCTCCCTTCCGGGGAGGCTTTTAAAGCTCATGATTTATTAACGACTTCAACTACTATTACGATTCAAAGTGCCCCTCTGTGGGGATTTATTGCACCACTTTATTTGCACAACTGGAACTGGCAAAGGCTTGCGGTTTTGCTTTGAACGCAAAGCCCATTCCCATAATGTAACCCATTGCTTCTTTTAATGCATCATTACTTTTAAAAGAAGGGTTGGTGTTAATATCGGCATGTACTTCCATGTCCACATCATACAACGTAAACAACCTGCACAATCCATACGCCACATCAATGCTCATGGCAACTTCTGTTAACATCCGTTGCTTAATGCTCATTTTTTGTTTTGTTGTTTCATTGTGGATGTACATGAAACCACCTTTTCCTTTCCGGATAAAAACGATCACGGTTGCAAATTCCGTTTCCCTGCTTTTCACCTGGCTGTCGGTACCAATGCACACTTTCAGTTCGTGTCCCATTTCTTTTTCACGTACCAATACAGCTCTTACTTCGTCCTCAATAGGCCGCCGAATTTTTTCTCCGTTCAATTTTCTCCATTGCCGCTGTTCCATTGTTTTACATTTTTAATTTTTCATTCTTCATTTCTCATTTTATGTGGTGCCCCGTGGAATTGAACCACGATATCCGGGATTTCACTCCGGCGCATACATCCATTCTGCCAAAGCACCATTTGTTTGTTACAGTTACTGACTGATATCTTATTTCCTCATCATCGAACTACACTGTTACAAACAATTGCGGAGAGTAAAGGAGTCGAACCTTTGTATCGAATAAACGACAGCCCAAGCTTAGCAGGCTGGCACATTACCACTCTGTCAACTCTCCATTTTTGAGGATGAAGAAAGATTCGAACTTTCAACCAACGGTCTAACAAACCGCCGCTCTGCCGTTGAGCTATTCATCCATTGTTGGCCCGGTGAGATTCGAACTCACAGCCTCCCGGTTAAAAGCCGGGAACATCTATCCAGTTGAGCTACGAGCCAATTTGTTACGACTGTTGGAATCGAACCAACTACCACTATCTTGTAACGATAGTTTTCTACCATTGAATTAAGTCGCACTGTTGTGATGACTGAAAGATTCGAACTTTCAACCTTTACTGTATCAGGGTAATGCTCTCTACCAATTGAGCTAAGTCATCATTTTTGTTGACCCAATCAGATTTGAACTGATAACCTTGAACGTATAAGGCTCCTGCTCTAACCATTAAGCTATGGGTCAATGATTGTTGCGGTTACAGGAGTTGAACCTGTATCTGAAGCTTATGAGACTTCTGAATTAACCATTACTCTAAACCGCAATCTGTTGTTGACTTAACAAGAGTCGAACTTGTATCTCTGCGTTCGTAGCGCAGTATTCTCATCCATTGAACTATAAGTCAAATTTGTACGGCTTTCAGATTCGAACCGAATACAATCATCTGCTACTTACCTCTCAGAAAGCGAGGGAGATGATCGTGTTACCATTACACCAAACCGTATTGGTTGACTCCGGGACTCGAACCCTGTTCTTCACATTCACAGTGTGATACTTTACCACATAAGCTAAAGCCAACATTTTATCTTACGTCACCGGACTCAGAGTCGAACTGAGAACATCACAGTCAAAGTGTGATATGTTAACCATTACACTACCCGGCAATAAAGCGGTTCGTACGGGAATCGAACCCGTTGCGACAGATCGACAATCTGTGATGTTAGCCGTTACACCAACGAACCAATGTTGTATAGCAGACAGGACTCGAACCTGTAGCCTCTCCGTTCCAGGCGGAGTATCCAACCAATTGGAATGCTGCTATATGTTTTGGAAAAGCGCCCCGTTGCATCTCACGGGGTACGCTTATTTCCCTCCTCTGCACTATAATATCATCGCAACTGACATGCTGCCGGATGTAATACATTCTCCTGCACATTCGCATCGTTGTTGTTATCCTCTTCATCATTTTTGTTGCTGATCATTTGTAAAACCAAACGAACGATCAGCACCACTGCAATCAGTTTCATTGTATCCTCCTTTTTTCATTGAACAAAAAAGCCCGGTCGATTTACGACCGGGCTTTGCTCTTCCTCTACATAACTTTTATGTATGGATACAATCCGGTCGCTTAAGAATAAAATAATTTAAATCAATAATTGGCAAACTCTTCCAGTCTGGGTTCTGTAACCACGTATGCATTGTTGCAGAACA
>CAYMSG010000166.1:0-7732 GCA_964392955.1 uncultured Chitinophagaceae bacterium
GTTTACCTTGAATTGCTTTTTTGTATGCATGTTTTCCATACTGTAATTGCCTTCCATTTTACCCATATCGGTTTTCAGGTTGCAACCACTTACGTACTGGTACTGATCGCCGGGAAGAATTACAGGCTGCACCCCTACTACACCCTCCCCATCAATCTCTTTGTAAGAGCCATTGCTGTCGAAAATATTCCAGTGACGTTGGAGAAGTTTTACCGGAAAGGTGTTATTGTTTTCAATGGTAATACGGTAGGCAAACATGTATTCAGCAGCAACCGGATCGCTGTAATCGGGTTGGTAGTATGTTTCCACACTAACTTTTACGCCTTCTGAAATTTTGAAAACCATGTATTAATTTGTTATAAAAATAATCGAAATTTAGAAACCCGCAGCCATTGAGTTGAAGAATGGCGCAAAACAACAATTTTCAGTATGCCAAAAACAACACATAAATACACAAACGGAGAAGTAACCATTGTTTGGAAACCCGAAGCCTGTATCCATTCCACGCTTTGCTGGAAAGGACTAAAAGCAGTATTTAACCCCGGCAAACGCCCGTGGATCGAGCCGTCAGGCGCCTCAACTGAGCAGATCATTGAACAGATCCGTAAATGCCCCAGCGGCGCATTAGATTTTTACATGAACGATGCAGAGGAAGAGAAAGAATGATTGTTATTTGTCGAACCACCAGCCCATATTGGTTTTACTCAACAGCCAGGTAACCGACATACCAGCTACCAATACAGACGAAACAACCATGAGAATGATGGCCCTTTTTTTCTTACGACGCCTGCTGCTGGAACCCGACGCATCATAAAACAAAAAAAAGCTCCAGATCAAAGCTCCGAACGACAGAAAGAAAAAGAACTTGAACAGCTCTAATCTTGCTGTATATGCGCCTAATAAAATAATTGACATCACGGGTTAGATGGTTTGGTTGACTTATCGTGTGTTGTAAAAATAACTAAAACCATGTTTGCTGCAGCAGAAAACATCAGCCCGACTTTTTGGTTTTGCTGTATCCGTTCTTTAATAAAAATTGTAACACTTTTTCCTGATGATCGCCCTGTACAATGATTTCTCCATCTTTCACTGATCCACCAGTGCCACATTGATTTTTCAACTGCTTGCCCAGTTTTTCTGCGTCCTCATCGGTTCCAACAAAACCATCAACCAGCGTAACCGTTTTTCCTGCACGATGTTTTGTTTCCAGTTTTACACGCAGGTTTTGTTGTGCAGGTGGCAGTGTTGCCTGTGGCTCCCTTTCCTCCTCTTCGAAACGAAAATTGGGATCGGTGCTGAATACGAATCCCCCTTTGTCCGGCTTGTTTTTCTTACTCATACTTTCTTGTTTTCTACTTTTTTACAGCTTTTAAACTTAAATCAAGACTGCGTGCCTGGTGGATCAATGCACCTACGCTCACAAAGTCAACACCTGCAGCTGCATAAGCCTGTATATTATCAAGGTTTATACCACCACTTGCTTCGGTTTCCACCCGCTCACCAATCAATGCAACAGCTTCTTTGATTTGATCGGGTGTAAAATTATCAAGCATAATACGATCAGCTTTACCAGTGGCCAGCACTTTTTTCACATCATCCAGCGTACGTGTTTCCACTTCGATCTTCAGACCGGGCTTTACCGTTTGCACATACCGATAGGCTTTGTCAATCGCCTGTTCAATACCACCACAATAATCGATATGGTTATCTTTAAGCATAATCATATCATACAACGCAAACCGGTGGTTGTATCCTCCACCAATTGCAACGGCTTCTTTTTCCAGTAAGCGAAAATTGGGCGTTGTTTTCCGGGTGTCGAGAATACGTGTTTTATAGCCGGTCAATTTATCAGAATAGGTTTTGGTAAGTGTTGCAATGCCGCTCATGCGTTGCATGCAGTTCAACACCAGCCGTTCGCATTGAAGAATTGTGTGAACTGATGCTTCCACTTCAAATGCAATATCTCCAAACTTCATCTGGTCGCCGTCTTTCATGTATGCGTGAAAAAGTATATCCGGTTGCCGGAAACGAAAAACAGCTTCTGCTACTTTCATTCCTGCAAGTATTCCGGCTTCTTTTATTTTTAAAACAGCTTTCCCTTTTGCTTCGGGCGAAATACAACTGAGCGTTGAATGATCGCCTTCGCCGATATCTTCTTGCAATGCCGATGCAATTAACCGTTGCAGAAGTTCATTGTAGTTTGGTACCATGCCACAAAACTAACGGAATTCATCATTTCACTACTGAACATGAAAAAGCCCTCCTGCAATCGAAGGGCTCATCTTTTATCGTTCCTGTTTTGCTTAATTTTTCTGTTCAAATTCTACACCCTGGATCAATTGTTTATCGCCTTTCGTACGCATGTATATTGTTGTACGATAAGTGCCTCCAGCTGATGTAAGTGTACCAATGATGAAATTGGATGAAGGGTTGCTGCCGGAATGCTGTACTTCAAAATTCCGCACTTTGTTGAGGTTAAAGAAATCCCTGATCACCAGCTCAGCCTGTCCTTTACTGAAGGAATTACTTTTACCGGGTACGGTAACATCTACGGTATTATCAAAATACTTTGCCATTTTTTCAACACTTCCTGTTTTCAGGGCCGCTACAATATCATCCTTCTGTGAAAACGAGTACAAAAACACAGTAAGGGAAAGTAAAAAAGCCGTTTGCAGAATGTATTTCATTTTCATTTCGTCAGGTTTAGATTGTCATAATTGCTAAAAACATGCCAACTAACAATTACAAAGACGTATAAAGCTAACCATTCGTTGCCTAACGTTTGTAATCAAATGATTTTGACCTAAATAAAGTAATTTTGGGCATATGTCAAAGAATAAAGCAATCCTCGTAATAATGGACGGATGGGGTCTCGGGCCGGTAAAAACGGCGGATGCCATCCAAAACGCCAATGTACCTTTTGTCAGCAGTTTATACAGCCAGTTTCCCAACACTACTTTGGTCACCTGCGGTGAAGCAGTAGGCCTACCCGATGGGCAGATGGGAAACAGTGAAGTTGGTCACCTGAACCTAGGTGCCGGCCGTATTGTGTACCAGGAATTACAACGCATTCATGTAGCCGTTCGTAGTGGAGAATTTGCCGCCAACAAAACGTTGAATGAAAGTATCGACTATGCAATCGCCAAGCAAAAACCTTTACACATTATAGGTTTGGTGAGCGATGGCGGCGTACACTCCCATACCAGTCATTTAAAAGCTATTACATCGTTGTGCAAAGCGAAAGGACTCAGCAATGTATTCATCCATGCATTTACAGATGGAAGAGATACCGATCCAAAAAGCGGATTGGGTTACTTAACCGATCTGCAGCAACACCTGGATTCTACAGTTGGTGTTATTGCGTCTGTTACCGGCCGTTATTATGCAATGGATCGTGATAAACGCTGGGAACGTGTAAAGCTGGCTTACGATGCATTGGTAAACGGAATTGGTGAACAAACTACCGATGTATTGAAAGCATTAGCCGCATCTTACGAAAATGGCATTACAGATGAATTTCTGAAACCGCTTATAAATTCAAACGCAGTCAACTCTACTATCAAAGATGGTGATGCTGTGATCTGTTTCAACTTCCGCACCGATCGTTGCCGTGAAATAACACAAGTGCTTACGCAAATGGATATGCCCGATCATGGCATGCAAAAACTAAACCTGCATTACACCACCATGACGGAGTATGATAAAACATACAACAACGTACATGTAATTTTTGAAACAGATAACCTTAGCAAAACCTTAGGTGAAGTGCTGGAATTGCATGGACGTACTCAAATACGGATTGCTGAAACAGAAAAATACCCGCATGTAAGTTTCTTCTTTAGCGGCGGACGTGAAAAACCATTTGAAGGAGAAAAACGCATCATGATTCCTTCACCCAAAGTGGCAACGTATGATCTGCAACCGGAAATGAGTGCAGTGGAAGTTACCGATGCTATTGTTCCTGAAATTGAAGACGAAACAGCCGATTTTATTTGTTTGAATTATGCCAATGCAGACATGGTGGGTCACACCGGCGTATTCCCGGCGGCTATTAAAGCCGTTGAAACAGTAGATGCCTGCGTAAAGCGTGTGGTTACCGCAGCGCTGGAACATGGGTATACTGTTTTTCTTACAGCTGATCATGGCAATGCAGATTACATGATCAATGAAGATGGTACGCCCAATACCGCACATACCTTAAACCCTGTGCCGTTATTTGTGATCAGCCGTTCATGGAAAGGAAGTCTGAAACCGGGAAAATTGGGAGATATTGCACCGTCCATCTTAACTATTATGGGATTGCCGGTACCAAAAGAAATGACCGGCGATGTATTGATCGATCAATAATGTACTTCATCAGAACGATAACAGCCGCATGCTTCCTCATTGGGTTATGTATGCCCATGTTATCGCCTGTAATTTTACAACTCAAACAACTGCATGTACAACACGAAATGCTGGAGAAACTCGAAAAAGAGCAACTCATCAGCACACGTGTGAAAGCGGCCACCGTTCATTGGGTAAAGCCTAAGAAAGAATGTGTGCTTGGCACTGAAATGTTTGATGTAAAAAAAATAGTTATTGATGGAGATGATCTTGTTCTTACAGGACTGTATGATGCAAAAGAAAAAGAGTTGAAACGAATGATCCGTCAACAATCGGAACAGCAATCGAAACAATCAAAGCAAACGGTTCAGTTATTTTCTTCTCCTGCACTACCGGTTGAAGCAGCTAATGTTTTTTCATTTACAGCCAGAACAGATGAAGTATCAAATCTGTTCCGGCTATCATTTTACCACTCCCCTTTTCTGGGACTTCATACGCCTCCGCCCCGATTTAAATAAATACATTTTACCCGACAAACTTTGAAAATGAACCTGCTATAAGATGCGTCATGCGATCTTGTTGTCAGGTATTTGGTATTTATATTTTATCAATCCAAACAAATGAGAAAAATAGTATTTGCTTTCATGGCAATTATGGCCGGCATGTGGGCACATGCGCAGGGAAAAGTAAGCGATAGCACATCAAAAGAATTATCGGAAGTTGTGATCAGTGCCAGTAAGTTCCCTGAAAAGAAATTGAATATTGCCCAACGCATTGATGTCATCAGTTCAAAATACATCAGCAAGGTTAATGCACAGAACACAGGCGATCTGTTGATCAATACTGGAAATGTATTTGTTCAAAAAAGTCAGCAAGGCGGCAGCAGCCCGGTTATCCGTGGCTTTGAAGCAAGCCGTGTATTACTTGTGGTAGATGGTGTACGATTGAACAACCTCATCTATCGTGCCGGGCATTTGCAAAATGCCATTACAGTTGATCAGAATATGTTGAGCAGTATGGAAGTATTGTATGGACCTGCATCAACTATTTATGGGAGCGATGCATTAGGGGGAGTTGTGCATTTCCGAACCAAAACCCCTGTACTTGCCACGGATGGCAAAAAAATAGTAACGAATGGAAATGGCTTTACCCGTTACAGTTCTGCAAATAATGAAAAAACAATACACGCAGACGTCAATATTGGGTGGAGAAAATTTGCGTGGTTACAATCGTATACATTCAGTGATTTTGGTGATATGAAAATGGGGGAAAATTACCCTGACCATTATCCGTCATTCGGACGTCGGGATTCCTTTATAACACGGATCAATGGCATTGATTCAGTTGTAAAAAATCCAGATCCGGAGGTGCAAAAATTTTCAGGTTATAAACAATGGGACATGTTACAGAAACTGTTGTTTAAACAATCAGAAAAAATATCGCATATACTTAATATACAATATTCAAACACAACGAACGTGCCCCGTTACGACCGGTTACAGGACAAACGAAATGGCACCTTACGTTTTGCGGAATGGTATTACGGACCACAAGAACGTTTACTTACCTCGTATGAACTAAGTATTGGGAAAGCCGGCTGGTTCGATAATATTAATCTTAACCTTAACTACCAGGCCATCGAAGAAAGCCGTTATACAAGAGATTATCGCCGTTACGACCGTTTGGACGGGAGAGTGGAAAATGTACAGGTAGCAGGTTTTGTTTTAGATACCCGTAAAATTTGGGGTGGTAATGAATTAACATTGGGTGCAGATGGGCAGTTCAACACATTGAAGTCAACTGCATCACGAGTAAACATTAATACCGGCGCATCTACGAAACTCGATACAAGATATCCGGATGGAGATAATAAACAATTGAATGCGGGCATATTTGTACAACATGTTTTCAAGTTCAAAAATAAAAAGTGGGTTTTGAATGATGGGGTACGGCTTCAAACCATTCGCCTTTATTCAACGATAGCTGACAACTCATTTTTCAATCTGCCTTTTACGGAGATCAATCAAAACAACACAACACTTACGGGTAATATAGGCTTGGTTTATTTACCTGTTGCCGGCTCAAAATTGAGCATGAATGCAGCGAGTGGTTTCCGTGCGCCAAATGTTGATGACCTTGCAAAGATTTTTGAGTCAAGCACAGCCGCCCGACAGGTAGTAGTACCAAATGCCAATATCAAACCGGAAAGAACATATAACATTGATTTCGGTATTAGTCAAAACTTTGGCAAGAATGTACGGTTTGAGGCAAGTGCTTTTTACACCTGGTTCCGAAATGCATTGGTAAAAGCACCATATCTGTTAAACGGCGAAGACTCTATTGATTATAACGGTGTAAGAAGTCAGGTTCTTGCCAATACAAATGCAAACAAAGCTTACTTATACGGTTTCTCTGCTGCGCTGTATACAACTATTGCAAATCACATCACATTCAGTAGTCAGATCAACTTTACCAGGGGGCGTTTCGAAACAGACAATACAAAAAACTCGTCGGTGTACGAGAAACAAAGCAATGGCAGTTATGTATTGGTGAGTAAAAAAGTTTCATCGAAACCACTTGACCATATTCCACCTGTTTTTGGAAAAACAAGTATCAGCTATCAAAAAGATAAAATGATGACTGAGCTATTTGCATTATACAATGGCTGGAAAAAACTTGACGAGTACAATGCTGACGGGGAAGACAATGCTCAATACGCAACAGCCGATGGTATGCCGGGCTGGGTTACATTTAATCTTCGGACTTCGTATAGTTTTCATTTTGCAACACTGCAATTTGCGGTAGAAAACATCTTCGATCGCAACTACCGTAATTTTGCCTCTGGTTTTTCTGCACCAGGCAGGAATTTTATCGTTGCAGCAAGAGTCAATTTTTAAATCAAAAAAATGTCGCAGGCAATTGTAAAACGAACAAGGTGGTATCGCAAAATTCATCGCTGGATCGGCTCAGCCCTGTTTATCTTTTTCTTTGTTATAGCCGCCACCGGTATATTACTCGGCTGGAAAAAGAACAGTAATGGTTACCTGTTAGCTGATTCGCAACAGGGAACAACTGCTGATGTGAAGAAATGGCTTTCGTTCGATTCGTTGCAAACAATTGCCATCAAAACAATTCATGACAGTATTTCGCCTCAGCTTTCTGCAACCATTGACCGCATCGATGCACGTCCGGGTAAAGGAATGGTGAAATTTGTTTTTAAAGATCATTACTGGGCTGTGCAGCTCGATTGTGCAACAGGCAATGTTCTGCAAATCGAAAAAAGACGGGCCGATTTTATTGAACACTTGCATGATGGCTCCATCCTCGACCATCTTATAAAAAACAATAATGGATTGTTGAAACTTTCCTATACTACCATTATGGGGGTAAGTTTGCTCTTGCTCAC
>CAYMSG010000167.1:0-7701 GCA_964392955.1 uncultured Chitinophagaceae bacterium
TTATCCAAACTGGTGCTTAACGAAATGCACAAAAAGGAAGGCATCAACCCTGATTATGTTATATGGGGTACAGTAATACAAAATGTAAAGTACAGCAACATTGCCAGAGAAGCGGTAATGGATTCTACATTGGATGAACGTACAATTTCATTTACTACTATTTTAGCATGCAGCAGTTCGTTGGTCGCAGCAATACAGGCAGCTTCTATGATTACCCAAAATCAAATAGCTATTGCCGGCGGTGTGGAAAGCCCCAGCAATTTGCAAATAGCTGTAAATGCAAAATTTTCTGCATGGCTAAAAAAGTGGAGCACAGCAAAATCTTTTTTTGCAAAACTGAAATCAATTGGCGGCATATTTTCTTTTGGAATTGACTATGTACCAAGGGTAAACCGCAGCACAGGAAAAAGCATGGGCGAGCATGCACAGATTACAGACTATCGTTTACAGATTTCAAAACAAAAGCAAGATGAGTTAGCGGTAAGCAGCCACAAAAAATTTTTTGCAGCAAAGGAGAACGGGTTCTTTGATGATTTAATATTTCCAATTGACACGGTTAAAGAAGATAAGATACCGAGAAAAAATACATCGGTACAGTCAATAGCCAATTTAAAACCGGCTTTTGATGTTGTAGGTAAGGGAACTATTACTGCAGGCAATTCTTCCTTATATACAGATGGGGCGGCTGGAGTATGGGTGGCAGGTAAGAATGCAATTGATAATATCAACACACCATACAAAGCAAAATTGATTGATTGGGAGATGGCAGGTGTAAACATTGAAGAAGAGGGAATATTAATGGCTCCAACATTTGCTATTCCAAGATTATTGGAAAGAAACGGGTTGAAGTATGATGATATAGATATATGGGAAATACATGAAGCATTTGCATCGCAGGTGCTGGCTACCATACAGCAGTTGGAAAATCCTGAACATTTGAAAAAGACAGGGACAAATTTTGATTTTGGAAAATTTCCAATGGAGAAACTAAACATCAATGGAGGCAGTATTGCTATTGGGCATCCATTTGGCGCTACAGGTGCAAGAATATTGAGCCAAACTACAAAGACGTTGTACCAGTTAGGTAAAGGCAAAAGTGCCTTAATAAGTGTATGTGCAGATGGTGGCCTGGGTGCTGTGGCATTAATAAGAAATTAAGTATTTAAACAATTTAATAAACAATAAAAAAAGCAAGTATGAAAAAAAGTCTTTATGAGCGGCTGGGTGGTATAGATGCCATCACCGCGGTTGTAAATGAATTTGGTGGAAGGTTGTTTACTGATGAACAACTTGGTGTATTTTTCTTTGGATGGGGAGATGAAAGAAAACGGGTATTTGCCGAGAGAAATATCAGTTTTATTGCCCATCATGCCGGCGGTTCCGAAGTTAATACAGCAAGGCCACTTGAAGTGGTGTATAAAGGAATGAACTTAACACAGGGAGATTACAACCGGTTCATTGTAATTTTAAAAGAAGTATTAGCAAAATTTAATGTTCCTGAAAATGAAACACAGGAAATATTAGCCTTGCAGGATTCTTATGTAAATATTGTAGTAGAAAGACCAAATGAGAACAAAACGAGTAAGGATGCCAGCAAATAATTAGTTATTATTTTATTAATTCAGGCAGAATATCAGGGTCTTTTAGTCTTGCCATTTTATCCTGTTGGCATTCAGCAATAAAATATACAGTAACCAATAGGGTTACTGTATATTTTTTAGAATATCAATAATTGGTATTGATATTAGAAAAGCAGCAAAAAAGTAGAAATATGCAGGTTCAGTTTAAAAACGATGTAATTAGTGGGCTAACTAATAAGCCCCAAAAAAAACTATCTTCAAAATATTTTTATGATGCAATTGGTGATGAGCTGTTTGTGAAAATAATGGCCTTGCCTGAGTATTATCTTACAAGGGCAGAAATGGATATTTTTCAAAACAAAACGAAAGAGCTCATTAATGCTTTGCATTTAGAAAAAGGCAAAAAATATGATATCATTGAATTAGGCGCCGGTGATGGAACTAAGACAATCCATTTGTTGAAGGAACTACAGTTGCAGCAATACAACTTTGAGTATTATCCTGTTGATATTTCTTTAAACGCATTGCAGGGATTAGAAAAAATGCTTTCATCAGCACTTCCGGAACTCGCCGTAAAGCCGATGCACCTGGAATATTTTCAATCACTAAGATTACTTAAGCAGGATGGTAATAAAAAAATAATTCTCTTCCTGGGTTCTAATATTGGTAATATGCCCGATGAGGAAGCCACAGAATTTATATACCAGCTTGGCGCAAATATGTACGCTGGCGATAAACTGGTACTGGGAGTTGATTTAATAAAACCTAAAGAAATAGTATTGCCTGCTTATGATGATGCACAGGGTATAACGTCAGCATTTAACCTGAATCTGCTGAGTAGGATAAACAACGAATTAGGCGGGGATTTTGATTTAAAAGAATTTGAACATTGCCCTGTGTATGATGAAAGCGATGGTATAGCAAAAAGTTTTTTGCGTAGCAGGAAAAAGCAAACAGTAACGGTAAGCGGTCATACTTTTTTCTTTGATGAAGGAGAATTGATACATACCGAAATTTCCAGGAAGTATAATGATAGTATAATAAAAAAAGTACTTTCAAAAACTGACATTACCTGGGAAGAAAAGATAACAGACACCAATAATTTATTTGCTGACTATATTCTTATCCGGCATTAGTATGGAAAAAATAAGAACAGGTATTTTAGGGCTAGGGGCTGTTTCAACCCTGTATTATTTAAAAAGGCTCAATGAAGAACATAATAAAAGACATGGCGGATACAGTACTTTTCCTTGCTTATTGTTGAATGTAGATTTTGATAAGGTGAATCCATATCTTCCTGACCAATTTGAACAGTTAGAACAGATATTGATACCTTATTTAAGATATTTTGATGCAGCAGGTGTCAGTAAATTATTATTACCCAATATCACTATTCATGAAACAGTAGATAGAATTATTGAACATTCCAGCTTTAAATTTATTATTGTTCACCCCTTGCAGTTAATAGTTGAAAAGCTACGTTTCTGGTCTGTTAGTGAAGTATATCTTTTGGGCACAAAATACACTATGGAATCCGGGTATGTTGCAGCCTATTTATCTCAACATGGGATTGAATGTTTACCAATCAATGAAGAAATGAAACAATTATCAGATAAATTAAGGCGTGAAATTTATGCAGGCCACATTGTGAGTCATGAAAAAATTGAAAGCCAGCTAATAAACTATTTTGGCAACAGAAAAGAAATCGTTTTAGCTTGCACGGAACTATCTGTATTATTTTCATCGTTTAAAGGTCTTTCATTTTATGATATGGCAGAAGAGCAGATAAACTACATAATAAACACAACGCAATAAAAATGAATTTGCATCTTACCATTACACAAAATATTTTGTTATTTCTTTTTTCCGGGGCTGTTATCTGGTATTTTAGCGACAGGCTTTCAGGCATTGTAGAATTTATTGCAGATGCTTATCATCTTGGAGATGGATTTGGCGGCACCATTATGCTGGCAATAGTTACAAATTTGCCAGAAATAGTTATTGTTGTTACCGGCGTAGAGAAAGGAGATACATCATTAGCGCTGGGTAACATTCTTGGAGGAATAGGCCTACAGACGGTGTTGCTTGTATTATACGATTTTGCATCCAGTAAAAATGAAACAAAGCCCCTTTCAACATTAACATCTAATCGCAACTCCATTGCCCAGGGCCTTTTTCTTTGCGCAATACTGGCGTTGGTAATAATGGGTTCGCAATATGATGAAATGTTTGTAATGAAAAAAGTGTCTCCCATTGAAATAATGATTGTTGGCTCATGGATATTAAGCCTATTAGTTATTAAACAATGTGAGGCACAAAAGATGTTGCCAAAAATTGAAAACGAGATGGAACACTCAGGCAAACTGACAAAAAGTAAAGCCGTTATTTTGTTATTTGTTATCGCCATTATCATCCTGTTTTTTGGGGTGCTGCTGGCGGAGACCAGCGAAAACATTGCCAGGCATTATAATATTTCCGGGGTGATATTTGGAGCTACCGTACTCTCATTAGTAACAGCAACACCTGAAATATCCGGGGGGCTGGTATTTGTAAAGCACAAAAGATACCCACCCCTTATTAGCGATATTTTTGGGGGAAATTCATTTTTGCCTATTTTATTTTTCGTAGCAAATATATTGGCCGGCCGTTCTATACTTACAGATGCCCATAAAACGGATATATACCTTACTTCTCTATCCATTGTGCTTACAGTAGTATTTTTATTAGGCATGATAATTCAATCTCCAAAAAGAAAGTGGGGAATGGGCATTGATTCTTGGGTGGCTTTAATAATTTATATAGGAGGTATTGTTGGGTTGTTGCTGATTTAAACCCTTTTCTAGAATAATCTCTTATTTTCAATCGGGGTAAATTATTTAAGATAGCAGTTTTAAAACAAGTAATTATTTACAGCCCCCAGCCAGCCCACAAGCACGGCTTATGCATTTGCTAACATACAAGGCAAACGCTTCAAAGCACTCTATGGTTTTGCAGTCAGTTTGTAACTGTCATATTTTTTGTGGCTATGCTCCCCAAGCATTTGGCACATTGCCTGTTCCGCTTCGCTACACAACCAAAGAGCCAAGCAAACCCACAGCATAGCAACAAAAAAACGCTTCGTTCCAGCCACCACCACCACTTCGCTTATGCCAGTATAAAAACTGCCTGAAGCTACTTAAACATAATGTTGCCTTATGTGTTCGCTTCGCACAGCCTTTTGCTATCCCTTATGCAAGCATCCAACCCCACAGGCTGTCACATAAGAACATTATGTTAAGTATCCAACACCATAGCACTTTTTATCAAAAGTGAAGCCGTGCTGTTTGCCAACGCACCCCACCCGAAGACCCACGACACCCCGCCACCCTTTCAGCGGTGCAGAAAAAAATAAAGCATGGTTAGTTTTATTGCCATGTGCTTGCGGTCAGTTCATTCACTGCATCTCCATTTCGTTCAGGCGTTTCGTTCATTTCGCTTCGCTTCATTCTCTACACTATCCTTCACTACATTTCGCCTTCGTTCATTTCACTCACCTCAGCACCGCACAGCAAAAGCAATTCCATCACTTCATTCCGCAAATCAATCACACAGGCTTTCCGTGTCATGGCATTTGCTTTACCTCTGCTTCATTGGCTTTTGAGTTTGTATAATTTACAAAAGCCGCCATCGCTTCAAAGCAAATTGCTCATGCCACTACAAGCCACCCTTGCAGTTTGCTCCATTCCGTTCAGTCATTGCATTTGCTCTTAACCCACCGCACGATTGAAAGCGGTATGCTTTATTTTTTCTGCGAAGTGTTTACCCCAGCCAACCCACGAAAGAAAATCACTTTTTGAACGAATAATAAATGCAGTGAAATGCAATCGGTAGTAAACAGATAAGGAAAAAAATAAAAATAAAAAGTGCAGCAAAGTTAGGTGGCTGGCACAAGCCCACGCTGATAAAAAAACCAAAAGACTACGGCATAATGAAAGGCAAATAGTCTGTTTATTTTTTATTGGTATTTGCCTTTCACCCTTCGGGACTTATTCCGTTTCCTTTTGGTTTTTTCCCACGCCACCTATGGGATTGCTTTCTTTTTTTTTCTGTTTTTTTCTTTGTTAAAATATTATGTGCGAAGCGTAGCGAAGCACAGGCAAGGACAAAAGCAGATACAAATTTTAAAGCAAGTATTATGCACTGTCCAAAGGTTCAAACATTCAATCCCAAAAATCAATTAAGCAATTTTGATTTATTTGTTTTGTGCAAAGGTTTAAATAGTGGTAAACCACTTGAAGCACCTTGCCCCAACAGCTTTGTAATTCACTGCAAAAATTCAGATGAATTTGATTTTTACAAAACCCTTCTTTTCGGTTTATGGAAGGCAAAGCATTTTCAACAGTTTCTTGTTGGTTCGGTTATTCCATTTTTACGGATAGATGATTTCAGGGCTGCTATAAAAGCACAGGCAGAAGCAGTTTCAAAAAATCAATATGCCTTTGCTAAAGATGTGCATAAAGTAAAGCTGATTGAACGCAAGGAAAAACAGATGAAAGAATATTTGTTGCTCTTAGCAGATGTAAAAAGGGCAATGATTTACCGCCACTTAAAAAGGTAATCCAAACGGCTGCCTTTAGCCGATGCACCGCTTTTGCTCATTCAAAATTTAAGATGCAAAGATAGCAAGGCGGGCAACCGCACAGACCCACAGAAAAAAAACCAAAAGACTACGGCATAAACACAAAGCCACCGCACAAGGCTATCATTTATTCCGTAGTCTTTTGGTTTTTTTATCCGCCTTGCAGTGAGAAGCATCTAAATTTTTTCATTATGCAAAAGCATCCACGTATTTCATCAGGCAGCCCGTCCGGCATTTGTCCTTTCACTTCAGTTGCTCTTTCATCGTTTGTGCCTGTTTCCCGTTTCGGGTATCAGCGTTACATCCGCAGGGCTTCTTTCAATTGGTGTCCTTCGCCTGGCATCAGGGTTTATAATCTTCCATGCGGTTGCTGTTTGTGGGTTCATTCCACTGGTCAGCGTTTCCTTTCAGCTTTGCCCTTTTAGGGCTTTGCTTAAAAAGAAAAAGCCCCACCAAACTGGTGAGGCATTTTCCTAACTGAAAGAAAGAACAACTTTTACGCAGCTTCAACGATGTTGAGGACGTTGTAAGCACCATTTTTTAACGAGTACTGAACTCCGTTTACTTCCTGAAAGAACTCAATCAACATCAGGTAAAACTTAGTTCCTGCACCAGCAGGAACGGCAGCCGGTGTGAGTGTAACAGGTGTGTTTGTGCCATCAATAGGCAGGTTTGTTACAGGGCTGTATTCAATCGCACTGGTTCCATTCGCAAAGTCCACAACCGCATAAGCTGATTTCAAACTGATATGAGTTGCACCGGAAGGGTAAGCAATATCGTTGATAGGCACAAAGGCAGGAATGTTGATTGCACCAGTTGCACCAGTTACGGTAAACGGAGCAAACATAACACCGCCTAAAGCTGCACTATCGTTGAAGTCAAAATCCTTCAACAGTGCCAACGCAGCAGGGTCAGCAATACCGATTGCAACAGTACGTTCACCCCTTGCAGAAGCGGTGTCGTAGTTTTTAATCTGTGTCATGATTTGAGTTAAGCGGCTGGTAACACGGCTATCAGCAGCGTTCATCATCAAATTACGGACAGCATTGCGGAGCAATTTGCCAGCAGTTGCAGAGCTTCCAAACTCAGCACCGTTTTCACGGGTACGCTGAAAATTCGGGTCGTTTGCAATTCGTTCAGCAGAAACACCGCCTTTGGTTTTCACCAAATGACCGTCCTGCGTTTTGTAGAAAGTCAACTCATCCAGAGTGCCTTCAATTTTCAAAATACCTTTAAGTTTTGCCATTGTTTAAACTTTTTATGGATTAGTAAATCTGTTTCGTTTCATGCTGCTTTATCAGCATTTGAAAACAAAATTAGAAGCACTATAAAGGCTCTGCAAATGTGTAAGGTCATCCGTTCCGTTTATTCCGCATTATTCCAACAAACACACTTTTACCGCCTATGAAAAACAATTATCTTTGCAACATCACTTCCATCCTAAAGGCATATCATCGGTATGGATAGTGTATTAAGTTGTATAATTGAAATAATGAATAGACT
>CAYMSG010000168.1:0-7690 GCA_964392955.1 uncultured Chitinophagaceae bacterium
TTCAAAACGGGGGATTTTTATCTTACTGATGATTTCAAATTGAATAACGATGGAGAAACAATATACCAAAGAAGATTTCATGCGGGAAGCCATCCGGCTTTCTGTTGAAAATATAGAGAATGGAAAAGGCGGACCGTTTGCAGCTGTGATCGTTAAAGATGGAAAAATCATTGCAAGCGGTGTAAATGAAGTTACAAGCAGTAACGACCCCACTGCACATGCAGAAGTGGTGGCCATACGCAACGCCTGTAAAACACTTAATTCATTTCAATTAGATGGCTGCGAAATTTATTGCAGTTGCGAGCCCTGCCCCATGTGTCTTGGTGCTATCTATTGGGCACGGGCTGCAAAAATTTATTTTGCGAATACGAAAGAAGATGCGGCTGCTGTGGATTTTGATGATCAGTTTATTTATGAAGAAATCGATCGTTCACATACCGAAAGAAAACTTAGCACCCAACAATTACTTCGGGAAGAAGCATTGGTTGCATTTGAGAAATGGAAAACGAGTCCGTTGAAAGTGAAATACTGAAACTACAGAAGTAATGAATAACTTTACAGGAGTATGGGTGATGAGCAAAAGAAATACAGACTTGATAAAACTGCTTTCCAGGCGATGAGCGTGGAGGAGGCAGATGACTGACTATATGAGAGATTACAGAAGTTATAGTTGGAAAGAGCGGTTAAAAGTGTCTTACTGCCTAACAAGTCTTGCCTATGGTTTCGATATCAACCACCCGCCGAAAATGGACAAAACAATTTTCCAAGCTGCAAAACATTCCTGATTAAAACACTCCATTTAAATCATTTGCTTGAGGCAAAGAAAAAAGCCGGCCGACTTAAAGATCTTGATGATATCGAACAACTAACAAAAAAGTAAATACCTCAATTGAGAATATGTTTTTGTTCAATTGGGAAAAATGGATTTTCTCTTCCTGCGAGCAGCAACAATACAATCACAGCCAGTATAATGATCATGGTTATTTCAAGATAGGTGTGCAAAACGGTTTCACTGATAATTGCTTTCGAATTTCGCTGCAACAAATTTCCCTCTGTGGCCTGCAGCGTATTGAGTTGATTCAACGCCAACTGTGCATTAATAAAACTTGCCTCCATTACGTTTGTTTGCAACTCCGCCTCTTCACCTTCTGCAAGCTTGTAGGCTGCCATACTTTGTAACAACTTATTCCAATATTGTTTTTCGGCTGCAGTAAGGTAAGTTGCTTCATATGCCTTTACAAGTTTTGCAATTGAAACATCATGCTGCTGCAATTGTAATTTCAGTTCCGTTGCGGGAATCCGTTCATCCATATGCAGCAATTGCTTCTGATACAGGTGATCGCTGATCTGAAACAGGTAACCGGCCGGCATCAACCGATCGTTGTAGATCGACGACATATTCTGATCCAGCTTATCATAATCCTTGCTGTTAAAAAACAGGTTCAACAGAATTACTGCCAGTACAGCAAACAACAGCAGAGCTGCTTTTCGTTTTTCCTTTAATGAAACAATCCAGTTCATACACATTGCATTTTTATTACAGGCATTCGATATCTTCAATTTACGAATAAAAGTCTGCAACGCAGGTTTTAAAATAAATGATCGCAATAATTATTTCTCCTATTTGTTATCACCATCTGTTACGGGATTGCAACCACTCATCCAATCGGCATCAATCAACATATTCTATCCCTAACTTTAAGTACTAAATTATTCAGCATGAGAATCGGTCTTCTTCTTACTGCAGGTATACTGCTTGTGCAGTGCAGTTTTTCCCAACAAACACAAAAACCTGTATTACATGGCAAAAAGTGGATGGCCATTACTGGTAAACCATTGGCAGCTACCGCAGGCAGTATGATTTTTCAGAAAGGTGGCAATGCGGTTGATGCAGCCTGTGCCATGTTAGCTGCTACCTGCACCATGTGGGATGTGTTAAGTTGGGGAGGCGAAACCCAGGCACTTATTTACAACCCAAAAACCGGGAAAGTAATTGGCATCAACGCATTGGGAGTTGCACCCACAGGCGCTACAGCTGAATTCTATAAAAGCAAAGGCTACAATTTCCCACCCGAATATGGACCGCTGGCTGCAGTTACGCCCGGTACGCCAGGCGGCATTTGTCACATGCTGGCGAATTATGGCACCATGAGTTTGAAAGAAGTGTTGGCGCCGGCAATGGATTTAGCAGCTGGCTACCCCATTGAAGCGCAAACGGCCAACAGCATGGAGCGTGGGAAAGAACGCATCAAACAATGGCCTTACAGTAAAAAAGTATTTCTTCCGCATCTTGGGCAGAAAAGAGAAGCACCGGAAGCGGGTGAGATTTTTGTACAGAAAGATTTGCTCGAAACACTATCAAAAATGGTTGAAGCAGAGCAGGATGCATTGAAAAAAGGAAAGAGCCGCAAAGAAGCCATTATGGCTGCGTATGACCGTTTTTACAAAGGCGATATTGCCAAAGAATTTGTACGTGGCTGCCAGGAGCAGGGTGGTTTAATTACCATGCAGGACCTGGCAAACTGGAAACCTCTTGAAGAAGAACCCATGCATGTAAACTACAAAGGCATTGAGGTTTACAAACTGCAGCAATGGACGCAAGGCCCGATGTTATTACAGAGCTTAAACATCCTTGAGAATTTTGATTTGAAGAGCATGGGGTACAACAGTGCAAACTATATTCATACCATTTATCAAACCATGAACATGACGTTTGCCGACCGTGATTTTTATTATGGTGATCCTGCTTTTCCACCTGCTGAACCCATGCAGGGATTATTGAGCAAAGAATATGCAAAGTTCAGAGCAAAGCAGATTTCAATGGAACGCAATATTGCTTCCATTGGCCCCGGTGATCCTTATCCCTTCGAAGGAAAAACAAATCCGTTCATGGATGTGCTGAAGAAAAGGGGATTCAATATGGATACAACAGCAACACCAAAACAAAACTTTGCGCCGGCACATGATGTAAGAAACGAAGCTGTGGCTGCTGTTGCAGATAGTAACTACATGGATCGTTTGTGGAGAGGAACAACATCAGTAGAAGCAGCCGATGCTGAAGGCTGGGTTGTTTCCATTACACCATCGGGTGGATGGTTACCTGCAACCATTGCAGGTAACACAGGCATTGGTATGAGTCAACGTGGACAAAGTTTTGTACTGGATCCAACACTCAATCCCTTCAATGTAATTGAACCTGGCAAACGTCCCAGGGTAACATTAACACCTACACTTGCATTGAAAGATGGCAAACCCTATTTGTCTTTCGCTGTGCAGGGAGGCGACACACAAGATCAAAACCTCTTACAGTTCTTTTTAAACATTGTTGAATTCGGCATGAATGTGCAGGAAGCTTGTGAAGCAGCCAACATCAACAGCAACCAATTATGGCTCTCATTGGGAGGAAGTAAAGTTGATGACCGTAAACCGCGGTCCGGCAGTTTACTATTACACAGCAACACACCCGAATGGGTGCGCAAAGAATTACGACAGAAGGGCTATACACTTTCATTTGATGACCGGACAAGCGGCCCCATTAATGCCATCTGGTTCGATTGGAAGCACAAAAGTTTCTGGGGTGGCAGCAGCAATCATGGAGAAGATTATGGAATCGGCTGGTAAAAAACGAATGCACCCCTACCTTACTCCTTTGATAAAACAGTTTGAACAGGAAGCAAATCCTGTTCAGGCAGAAGGTATGAAAGCATATATGCTGCATCAATTTGATTTCTATGGCTTAAAAGCTCCGGTATGGCGCAAGCTCAGCAAAGAATATTGTAAGAAATCGTTACCACCGTATCAAGAAATTGAAGCGATCATAAAAAATTCCTGGCAACATCCCAAACGGGAGATGCAATATGTTGCCATTGAATTACTGGCCTGCTGTCAAACAGAATGGAAGAAAGAGATTATCAACGTCATTGAGTATATCATCACACATAAAAGCTGGTGGGAAACAGTTGACCATGCTGCCAGTGCATTAACCGGACCTTACTTCAAAAAATTTCCAAAGCAGCAAACGAAGGTTACAGGTAAATGGAACAGGAGCAGCAATATATGGTTGCAGCGCAGCAGCATCATGTTTCAAAAAGCGTATAAAGAAGAAACAGATACAGCACTACTTTCAAAATATATTCTTCATTTGAAAGACTCGAAAGAATTTTATATTCAAAAAGCCATTGGCTGGGCCTTGCGTGAATATTCAAAAACAGATGCAACATGGGTACAAACCTTTGTAAAAAAACATTCCCTTTCACCATTGAGTGAAAGGGAAGCCTTGAAAAGAATTACGATCTAAACTTATTGCTTGCTGAACTGCGTATAATACCGCTTACCTGTTTGCGGTTGATACAATTCCATGAAGTAAGAACCAGCTTGCAGTGTTTTTATATTTACTGTCGGATTTGCGGCTGATACATTTGATACCTGTACCATACGACCTTCGGCACTATACATTCTGCAAACAAACACGCCGTTACTTACCGGTAGATTGATGCGCAGAGATTCACTGCTTGGGTTGGGGAATACTTTTACAGTTACGCTTTGCTCACTGCTTAATCTTATTTTTTTCACATCACTGTAAGTAATTATTTTATCCCTGTTTATGACTTTTATACGATAAGTTGACTCGATATCACGTATTGTAATTTTATCTTTAAATTCATATTTTTCTGTAGAAGGATTATCGCTACTCATAACGAAACCGATAGTTTTAAATTCTCCGCCGTTCTCATTACGTTGCACTTCGAAATAATCGATCAATTGATTGTGTTCTGATTTCCATCCAACAAGAACATTGTTATCTTTTTCGCTTAACGAAGCATCAATTACTTTTCCAGTTAACACCCCATTGATCGGAGTAATAAAGCTTATATCATCGCTTCCGATGGTGATGGGGCTGAAATTTTCGTTTGTACAACTACTGGCGTCAAACGGCTGGTATGGATTTCCGCTGTTGCCTTGCCGGATTGCAACAATTGCAATATCCTTATAAGCATCTGACAATGCACCCGTATGACCACCATTAAATTTATGCAGAAACTGGGCAATGAATTCCGTATCACCAAATCCATAATCAGGATCAGTTAAATGATAATACGAGGGCAGTCTTGTATTTAGTGTAAAATAGATATCCAACAAAATTGCCATCGATCCTGCCGGAATCAGCATAGCATTGTCACACACATTTGTAGAGCGGGCAATATATCGTTGCTGCATTGTTTTAGTGCCTCCCGTACTTACTGTTGCTGTTCTGCTTGAACCAACTGATGCGTCAATATCAGCTGCATTTGGGGCTGTATCAGGCCCAATAAAATCGATGAATCCCGGATCATTCAAGCCAGTCATATGACTTGTATAACCGGCATATGTCACCTGTGCAGCATTATACTGAAAGCCAAATCGCATTCCAACAAATTTCATTTGTCCGGTACTTGATCCCGTAGGGTTTCTGAGAGCAATACGCACAACAACTCGGTTATTGGCACTCTGCCAAAAAGCGTTACCATAAAGCTCAGCACCTTGCCCAAAAGCAATGTTTTGCAGGATTGTTATCACAACCAGCAACAAGAGTAACTTTCTAATCATATAGAAGAGTTTTAACTGTTAACTGGCTTCCGTAGGTGGGGGAGATTAAAGGGACGGGATTTTCAAGGGATCGTGATCTAAAAGTAATATGCGCTTTGCAGGAATGCAACATAATTCTTTATTATTTTCTGCAACAGGCATACGTAAATCTACGATAGCAGCGTACTTCAACCGATTACATCAAACCAAACTTTTGTTTCATCGTTCCAGGTGCCGTTGTAATTGATCGTTACTTCTTCACCAGCTGCAACAGGCCGCACGGTTTTGATAAACATCTGCTCCGTTTCAAAATCCATATAATATTCTGCATTGCTTTGATACGAATGATTGTACATCGCTATCCAACCCAGTGCCATCGCACATTGATCGTTGGCATCGCCCCACACAAAAATATAATCGTGCAAGCGGGTCTGGTCAATCAGCTTCCGTTCATCCCCCGTCATCACTATCACGGGTGCAGCTTCCAGCAACGTATCTTTTTGCAATGCTTCGGCGGTAAACACAGCCCTGCCTTTCTCTTCTGTTTCAGCAATAAATAAACAAGGTAAACGCATCATGAAGTTTTGAATGGACAACTGGTCTTTCAGTCAAAGAAACTAACTTTCTCCTGTAAATTCAAAGTAAGTAATTAGGTAAGGAGTAACCTTTGATGAAATTTTTCGCACCGATGTTGTGTAAATTCGGGCTGAAAAAATTTCATGTCGGTTTAGCCAAATTGCAAAAATCAGGTATCTGCCTTACAAAAAACAGTTGAATTATGAGTCTTGAACTGGAACAGGAAGTATCATTAAAGGAGCAGTTCGAAGCCCTGATGGTACGTGAAGACAAGCTGGAAATCCAGGAGTTCCTCAATAACCAGAACATCAGCGATGTAGCCGAACTGGTATACGAATTTCCCGATTACGAAAGCCAGATGCTGGCCAATATGAGCGTACACCGGGCCGTGAGTGTGTTTAAAATTCTTGATCTGCCCACACAAAAACAGATCATCAAAGAACTGCCTCCCTTCAAAACAGCCGAGTTGCTGAATGAACTGCCGGCCGATGACCGTACATCGTTCCTGGAAGAATTACCCAGCAGCGTGGTGCGTGAGTTGATCAAACTGCTGAACCCCGAAGAGCGAAAGATCACGCTGTCGTTGTTGGGTTATCCCGAAAACAGTATCGGCCGTTTGATGACGCCCGATTATGTGTATATCTACCCTTACAATACGGTTGCCGAAGTATTTGACACCATCCGTAAATACGGGAAAGACAGTGAAACCATCAACGTACTCTACATCATCAACGAAAAAGGAGAACTGATCGATGATATCCGTATTCGTGATATTATTCTGGCTGCACCCGATAAACGGGTAGAGGAATTGATTGACGGACGCTTTATTGCTCTCAATGTTTTTGACGATCAGGAAACGGCTAACGAAGCTTTTAAAATGAATAACCGTGATGCATTGCCGGTGGTGAGCAATACCAATAAACTGCTGGGCATTGTTACCATTGATGACGTGCTGTGGGTAGCCAATGAAGAGTTTAGTGAAGACATGCAAAAGATGGGTGGTACAGCCGCATTGGATGAACCCTATATTGAGATGCCACTCTTGAAATTATTTCAGAAACGGATCGTGTGGCTGATCGTTTTATTTTTCGGGGAACTGCTGACAATATCGGCGATGCAAGGCTACGAAGACGATATTGCCAAAGTAGTAATACTCGCCACCTTTATTCCACTGATTATTTCCAGCGGTGGTAACAGTGGTTCGCAGGCAGCTACACTCATTATCCAGGCATTGGCATTGGGAGAGATCAGTATTGCTGATTGGTGGAGAATCATGCGTCGTGAATTGATTTCCGGTTTGTTACTCGGCTTGTCGCTTTGCCTTATCGCCCTGTCTGTAATTTTTATTTGGAGTTCATTTAGCACCGCCTTTGGCGATCATTCGCTACGTATCGGTTTAACGGTGGGTTGTTCGCTGATCGGTATTGTTTTGTGGGGCACGCTGATGGGTTCTATGCTGCCGTTGCTGTTGAAAAAGTTCGGTGCCGACCCTGCCACTTCTTCTACCCCGTTTGTAGCAACGCTGGTAGATGTAACCGGACTGCTCATT
>CAYMSG010000169.1:0-7659 GCA_964392955.1 uncultured Chitinophagaceae bacterium
GATATCGCTGAGAAATGTTTTCTCACCCCAGTCACAAAACGAAATTGCACTGCCACTTGCCCCTGCCCTTCCCGTACGACCGATGCGGTGCACATAGGTTTCAGGAACATTGGGTAATTCGTAATTGAGCACATGCGTTAACTCATCAATATCAATACCACGGGCTGCAATATCGGTTGCTACCAATACTCTTGTTTTGCGCTTCTTGAAATTCTCCAATGCATTCTGACGTGCATTTTGTGATTTGTTACCATGTATTGCTTCCGTGCGAATACCTGCATTATTCAAACTGCGTGCAAGTTTATCGGCCGCATGTTTCATTTGTGTAAACACCAATAATGATTCAATGCTTTCATCTTTCAGCAATTGTACCAGCAATGGTTGTTTGTTATGCTTTTCTACAAAATAAACCGACTGCTGAATCATTTCAGCTGTAGAGGAAACAGGTGTTACTTCTACTTTCACCGGATTATTGAGCAGCATATTAGCCAACTGTTGAATTTCAGGCGGCATGGTAGCTGAGAAAAACAAAGTCTGACGTTTGGTTGGCAACTTGGCGATGATGCGTTTTACATCATGCACAAATCCCATGTCCAGCATACGATCTGCTTCATCCAATACAAAAAAGCGGATTTGATTCAGACTGATATGCCCTTGCTGCATCAGATCGAGTAAACGACCGGGTGTTGCCACAAGTATATCAACCCCACGTTTAATGGCCTGCACCTGGCTGTATTGCGGCACACCACCAAAGATCACATGATGACGGATCTTTAGAAAATGTCCATACGAGCTGATGCTTTCTCCAATCTGGATCGCCAGTTCACGTGTAGGTGTAAGAATAAGTGTTTGCAACTGATGGCTGTGGGCCTGTGTGTTTTGCTGCTGCTGATGCATAAGCTGGAGCACCGGAATAGTAAAAGCGGCCGTTTTACCGGTACCCGTTTGGGCACAGCCTAACAGATCACGTTGTTGTAAAATAGCAGGAATAGCCTGCGACTGGATAGGTGTGGGTGTTGTATACCCTTCTTTGCTCAACGCCTGTAATACAGGCTCAATGAGCTGTAAATTGTTAAATGACACGAACTTAATTTTTTAATTGAATAATGTGATAAGGCTATCAAACGGGTATTTGATACATTATCTGCCTTAGGTTAAAACATCACATATTTGGGGAGGGTAACTACTACTCAAACAGGGAGAGATAACATTAAGAAAAGTGAAGGTACGGCTTTTCAGGCAGACGCAGCTGTTTTATTTCCCGTACCGGGAATCACAGTTCCTGTTCCGGACATTATGTTACACTCTTTATTTACAGCTTTTGCACACCGTATGGGTATGAAGAGAGAAAAGCGTACCTTTAACCCTATCTGAAGAAGCTACTTACATTCCTCCCTCAGACAATTCAATTTATTTCTTCCGGTAAAACGGAAATTCATCTTTAATTCATTAGTGTGCATGGCTGATACATGGAACAAAAAAGAAAGAGAAAAGAAAAAACAACAATCAAAAAAAGAGAAAGCCGAGCGCAAGCAGGAACGTAAAGATGCGCCGAAAAGCAAAGATCTCAACGATATGCTGGCGTATGTAGATGAGAATGGAAACATCTCCGCTACTCCACCGGATCTGAGCCGTGTTAAAAAAGTAAAGCTTGAAGATATCGAGATTGGTGTGCCGAAACAAGCACCGGTTGATCCGGCCGATTTGATCCGCACCGGTATCGTAACCTTCTTCAACGAATCAAAAGGGTATGGTTTTATCAAAGACCTGGAAACACAGGAAAGTGTGTTTGTTCATGTTAATGGATTGAAAGAAGCCATTAAAGAAAACAACAAAGTAAGTTTTGAAGTAGAAATGACACCCAAAGGTGCCAGCGCTGTAAACGTAAAACAGGCAAGTTGATTTTATTTACTGGATTGATATAAGAAAAGGCATTGCGATCGCAATGCCTTTTTTAGTATCGTATTTGATTTCAACTCAGAAATACCAGGCTGCATCTGCTTCAATACTAAAATAAATCGGATCAGCTTTTTGAAAGGCCTGCCTGTGTTGTAAAATGAAAAAACGTTGTTGTTGAAAAACAACTTCCAGTAACGAATAAGCACCCCTGTAATGCACCGCTTCAACCATTCCCTTATAAGAATGCTCTTCCTCAGAACCGATATGAAACTGATCGGGTCGCAAAAAAAGTTTTTGACTCGTTGTAACCGGCAGATGTAAGACAGCTGCATCAACCAAACTATATTCACCCAGTAAACCGGCAGCATATTCATTTACCGGTTTGCTGTACACTTGTTGAGCTCTCCCCTGCTGTACAATTCGTCCATCTTTCAGTAACAGTAATTCATCGGCCCATGCAAGCAGATCGGCCGGTTCGTGCGAAACCATGATACAGGTAATACCCAACTGATCGCCGAGGTTTTCGATCACCTGCTTCATCGTTCGTTTATGAAGTGTATCAAGATTGGAAAACGGCTCATCAAGAATTAATAATTGTGGAGAACCGGTAAGTAATCTCGCCAATGCAATCCGTTGTTTTTCACCTCCGGAAAGTTGATGGGTACGACGCCTGAGCAAATGTTCAATTTCGCAAACAGCATAGATACGATTTGCTTCCTCGTCGGGAAGCTTGTTTGCCATTTCCAAAAAGTCGTTTACCCAATAATTATTACGCAGTTCAAAATGCTGTGATAAATAACCAATACCACGATGGCCGGGAATCAATTGATCAAAAGGCCCCTGCACTTTTTCATTTTTAAAATACACTTCACCGGCATCGGGCTGACTCAACCCGGCGATCATTTTCAGCAACGTTGTTTTACCCGATCCTGTTTCACCGGCAATACCAATTTTTTGAAATGGCTGTTGTGTGAAACTGATTCCGTTCACAGCATCCGTGTCGCCTTCTTTTTTAAACAGTTCCTTTACTTCCAAAAAAGCCATGCCCGAAAATAGAACATAACAGTAACATGACAAGTGAAGGAACCGGAATTGGCACAAGACAAACCAACAACATCAGCTTATTGATAAAACCGCTGTGCCAATGAATGCGAAACCACTTTAAACTCATCTTCCTTCAGCGATAATTGATAACAGTTATCAATTGCTTTGATGTTGGGGTTTGATAAATGGCGTTCATTGTAAGGACGGATCATATCTTTTTCTTTGATCACTTTCCCATTCTCATCCACAGTTTTGGAGAAGATGCGGTACTGGAAATGCCAGGGATTCAATTCATCACCTGCACCATTTGAATTGTATGTATCATTAAATCCTTCAAAAATCAATTCGCTTGTGTATTCAGGATGCTCATTCAATGCATCAGTGATATTGATAAACTGGTTCAGCTCAGGGTCGTCGTGAACAATACCGCTGTCCCAGACAGTTTCGCCATTGAGGAAAATAACCAGCCTGTTATCAACGTGTTTCACGTTGATCCAATACTCTTTTTTCATATTTCGTACATTAAATCGTTAAAGAATGTGTGTTGACTAACGGGTATAAAAATCCAACATCTGTAAGAGACAGTTAATGACGAATGTTATTTTTTCAACTGATTAACATCCATTTTTCAAAGCGGGAAAAAAGTAAAGAAGCTATATTTCAAAGTAGAGATGATTATGATTGCTGCACCTGGGATTGAAGTAGGTACTGCAATGCGGGCATTGATAATTACTGTGCTGATATTCATTGATGGTCATTTCTGCCTGGCAAACACCACAAAGAATTGCCTTGGTATCAAATTCATTTTTGCTCCAGACTTCAGCCTGATGTCCAGCGGTTTCTTCATGACAAAAAAAGCAGGGATAGTAAGCATCGCAACATTTAAACTTAATGGCAATTACATCAAGCGGGGAATGATAATGCACACAACGGGTTTGTTCATCAACCGGTTTACCTTTTATTTCTTTCATTGTATTTGTTTAACTGACTACTAATTGCTCCAGCAGCTTCTCCACGGTTTTTTCTGCGTCGGTACAAATGCCGGGATGTACGGCCGATGTTTGTACGACTGTACTTCGTTTGGCGGTGAGCCAGCGAAAACGTGCAGCATGATCGAGCAATGCAATAGGACCTGCTTCTTTATTTCCTTTACTGATCTGCTCAAATGCCTTCAGGTGCTGACGTATATCATCAATATCAGCCTGGGGATAAAGAGCCAGTATCCTGTTTTCATCCAATACATATTTCATTTCAAGAAACGCAGGACGCTTGCAGAATACTATTACACCCACATTCAGGAACTCTTCCCGTTCCACACGCGGCACTACACGTATGATGGCATATTCAAAAGTGAACTTTTCCTGCATGGATGGCTTCGTTTACAAAATTGGATGAATGTTGTATTCTTGTTGTGAGAAATTGAAAATAGACATTTCGAATTTCATCGGCCGAACGGTTCCCTTCTTCATCTTTCAACCATGTATCGGGTAAAACAGAAACGATAGCCCTGATACGTTCCGGGATCAACAGCTGTTTCAACATTGCATCAGTTTCTTCCAGCAGCGTGGCTTGCGGCAACAACACATGATCTTTGATTTGAACAAAAGGCCGTAATGCCTGTTCTTCCCAATTGTAACCTGAATGATGAAAGTATAAAGAAGCACCATGATCGATCATCCATAATTGATTGCGCCACGTAAGCATATTGGTGTTACGTGCTGTACGATCAACATTGGTGAGCAATGCATCCAGCCAAACAATTTTTGATGCCGCAGCAGCATCAACTTTTGAAACAGCCGGATCGTATGTAATAGCACCCGATAAATAATGCAGTCCGAGATTCAACCCTTCGCTTGCCCGTAGAAGGTCTTGTATTTCTTCATCAGGTTCCATCCGTCCGAAGGCTTCATCCAGTTCTGCAAATACCAGTTCAGGAACCTGCAGCCCGATTGCTCTTGCCAGTTCGGCGCCAATAAAATCTGCAACGAGTGCTTTTGTTCCCTGCCCTGCCCCACGAAATTTCAACACGTACAAAAACCCATCATCTGCCTCAGCAATGGCCGGTAATGAACCTCCTTCACGCAACGGCGTAACATAGCGTGTTACCTGCACTGTTCTGATATCGGGTGGTTGAATAATCATCTGCTTCCTGCACTTCTAATTTCTGCTAAGCTATAATAAGATTCATTCAAAACAAAAACAGACATGTTTGTAATCGTACAACATGAATCAACCTGTTCTTTCACACTTCGATTCGATGTGCAAAGAAGGTGCATTGTTTCCTGCAATAAAATGCATAACAATAATACATAACGAAGCTGTTTAAATTTCAGGCAACGAAATTGTTATGAAATCGTGATGGAATGTTTACCACAATATTATACCCTTATTAAGAATTGGTAAAGCTGTTCGTTTGCAGAGTGGCACGTTCACATTTGCAATTCAAAACCAATTGCGCATGAAACGTTCATTCAACTTTGTAACAATGCAGGCACTATTTCTTTTGCTTACATTGTTCATTACAACTTCGCTCACTGCTCAAACCATTAAAGGAATGGTAAGCGACAGTACCGGCAAACCATTGGCAGGTGCAACCATCGGGCTGAAAGGTTCAACCGCTACAACCCAAACAAACAGTGATGGGAACTTCAGCATCACTGCACCGAGAAATCTCACAAAGAAAGATGTACTTACCATCAGCTATACCGGCTACAAAGAACTGGAATGGTTTTATGATGGGAGGAACAACATACAGCTGCAATTGCAACCGGAAGAAAAGATGCTGGGCGAAGTGATCGTAACGGCATTGGGTATACGCAGGGAAGAAAAGTCGCTGGGCTTTGCCGCACAAACGGTAAAAGAAAATGCGGTAAAAGATGCACGAACCAATAACTGGGCCAACAGCTTAACCGGAAAAGTAGCTGGATTGAACATACAAGGTACAGGTGCAGGACCCATGGGTTCATCACGCATAACCTTACGTGGCGAATCATCACTGAATCTTGATAATAACCAGGCACTGATAATTATTGATGGAGTACCTGTGAGTAATAAAATTACAGGCACAGGTTTTTCTTCGCATCTTTCACAAGACAATCCCGTTGATTATGGTTCGGCAGTAAACGATATTAACCCGGATGATATTGAAAAAATATCTGTATTGAAAGGTCCGGGGGCAACGGCTTTGTATGGCAGCCGTGCTGCTGGTGGTGTTATCATCATTACCACAAAAAGCGGTCAACGTAAAGACAAAGGTTTGGGCATTACCTACAATTTGAATTACAGTGTTGACCAGGTGAACCGCTGGCCCGATTACCAGTTTGAGTATGGCGAGGGCAGAACAGATGCCTACTATTCTTATCTCGATAGCGAAGATGGTGCAAACACATCAACAGGTGTGGCTGCAGGTCGTGCATGGGGGCCAAAATTTGCCGGGCAGCAATATTTCCAGTTCGATCCTAATACAGCAACTGGAAAAGCTACACAACGTACACCATGGGTGGCACACAAAGACTATATCTCGGGTTATTTCCGTTTAGGTTCAACGATTACCAACAATATTTCCATTGAAGGCGGTTCAGACAAAGGAAGTGCACGCTTATCACTTACGCATTTGAAAAATCAATGGATACTTCCTAATACTGGCTTTGAACGCTACAACGCTGCGTTGTCGGTCAATCAGAAAGTAACCGATAAGTTACGCATTAACGGAAGGGTAAATTATACTAACAAAAAAAGTGATAACCTGCCAGGAGCCGGTTACAATAACCAATCTTTAATGTATTTTCTCATTATTGGAACAGCTCCCAATATACGTCCTGAATGGTTTAAACCTTATTGGGAACCAGGACTGGAAAATGTAAAACAGCGTAACCCATTCAATCCAGGCCCTGATAATCCATACCTCGCCTTTTATGAAATGCTGAATAAAATGAACAGACATGGGGTGATCGGAAATGTATCGGCTACTTATACATTCAACGATAACCTTGAACTGTTGGTGCGTTCAGGCATGGACATGTCGTTTGAATTCCGTTCACAACAACGTCCGTTCAGCATGACGAAATATCCAAGAGGGATGTATCGTGAACAGAATGTATTCAGCTACGAGTCCAACACCGATGCCTTGCTGAGTTATAACAACAAGATCAATAGTAACTGGAAATACAACGTATCGGTTGGAGGCAACCTGATGCGACAAACTTATGACTTTGCAGGTATGTATGCCGATCAGTTGGCTCAACCAGGTATTTACCAAATTTCAAACAGCCTTGATCCTGCAGTAGCTGATCCGTTAAAAACAAAAAAAGCGATCAATAGTGTATATGGTACGGGTCAGCTTTCGTTCCGTGATCAGATTTTTGTTGATATAACCGGGCGGAACGATTGGTCAAGCACATTGCCTTATCAAAATAACTCCTTCTTCTATCCTTCGGTAAGCACAAGTTTTATTTTATCGGATATGTTTGAACTGCCATCGAAGATTTCATTTGCCAAACTTCGGTTATCGTGGGCACAGGTAGGTAATGATACTAGACCTTATCAAACCGCTAAATATTATGATCGTATTTATGGTAATAATTTTACCAATCCTTCTGTGTTGTTCAATCCTGATCTGAAACCCGAGATCACTTCAAGCTATGAAGCAGGTATTGATCTGCGTTTGTTCCGTAACCGTTTAACGTTTGATGTGGCAGTATATAGCAATAACAGCCG